>BNVB01000049.1 GCA_025997795.1 Spirochaetia bacterium
TACCTCGAAACTCAAGCTTGAAATAGTCAAGATCTTGAAGACCGAAGGGTATATCAAGAATTTTAAAAAGGTAAGCCAGGAAGGAGCAAATACCATCCGGGTTTTCCTTAAATACGATGATGAAACCGGGCCGGTAATCCACGGTATCAAAAAGGTCAGTACGCCCGGACGCCGGGTGTATACGGGGTATAAAACGATGCCCCGGGTCTTTAACGGATACGGTACCCTGATCGTTTCTACTTCCCAGGGGGTAACCACCGGGAAAAAAGCCGCCGAAAAGAAAGTCGGCGGCGAAATCATCTGTACCATTTGGTAGGGGTTGTACTATGTCGCGTATCGGAAAAATACCGGTTAAGATCCCCCAGGGCGTAAAGGTAAGCTTCCAAAACGAAGTAATTACCGTAGAAGGCCCCAAGGGAAAACTAACCCAGAAATATCACCCGGTGATACGTTTTGAACCCAGCGATGGGGAAATTATCGTAAGCCGGGCCAATGAGGAAAAGCAAACCAGGGCTTTCCATGGCCTTTACCGGAACCTCTTGAACAACATGGTTACCGGGGTATCTTCGGGCTTTACCAAGGTCCTCGTGATTACCGGGGTTGGTTACCGGGCGGAAGTTCAGGGAAAACTCCTAGTGATGAACCTGGGTTATTCCACGGACATTTTTGTGGGTATCCCCGACGGTTTAACCGTTACTGCCGAAGCATCGGGCAAGGTAGCGGTAAGCGGTATCGACAAACAACAGGTAGGCGAATTTGCCGCCCAGGTACGGAAGCTCCGGCCGCCCGAACCTTACAAGGGCAAGGGCATACGCTATGAGGATGAACAGATCCGGCGTAAGGTCGGTAAATCCGGCGTCAAATAAGGGAAGAGAATATGCTGCGTAAGATGTTGGAAAAAGACCGGAAACGGCTTAAACGGAAAATTCACATACGGAAGTATCTTTCCGGAACGGCGGAACGTCCCCGTTTGAGTGTAACGAGGAGCAACAAAGCCCTCTATATGCAGGTCATAGACGATGCCAAGGGTCATACCCTGGCAGCGGCCTCTACCCTGGAAAAGGATCTGCAGAATATCAAGGCCACCGTTGAAGGGGCCGCCCAATTGGGGGAAATTATGGGAAAACGGCTTCTGGAAAAAAACATTACCACCGTGGTGTTTGACCGGAATGGTTATTTGTATCACGGCCTGGTAAAAGCCATGGCTGACGGAGCCCGGAAAGCCGGGGTCCAGTTCTAGGGGGGCGGAATGGAGCACGGAAGAGACGGCCGCAGAGACCGGGATAGAAGAGAGGAAAAAGACAAGGAATTTGTCGAAAAACTCGTCAAGTTGAACCGTACCGCCAAGGTAGTTAAAGGCGGCCGGCGTTTTTCCTTTTCCGCTCTTACCGTGGTAGGAGACAGAAAGGGCAAAGTAGGTTTTGGTTTTGGCAAGGCCAACGATGTTTCCGAAGCTATCCGCAAGAGTATTGATAAGGCCAAACGGAACCTTGTTAAACTTCCGATTAAAAACGGAACTATACCCCATGAAATCCAGGGTATCTTTAAAGCTTCCCGGGTACACCTTAAACCGGCTTGTTCCGGTACGGGAATTATTGCCGGCGGTCCGGTCCGGGCAATTATGGAAGCCGGCGGCATAACCGATATCCTTTCCAAATCCATCGGCGCTTCCAGCCAGTACAATGTGGTTAAGGCCACTTTTGAAGGGATCAGCCGGATGATGGATGCCAGGGTCCTGGCCAGAGCCAGGGGCAAATCCATCAAGGAACTGTGGGGTTAATATGGCAAAGAAGATAAAGATCCGGCTGGTTCGGAGTCTTATAGGAAGGCTGCCCAAACAGCGGGCTACCGTCCGTTCACTGGGGCTGCGGAAGATCGGTTCCAGCACCATTCTGGAAGAAAACCCCGCGGTGCTGGGGATGGTTAAGAAAGTTTCCCACCTGATTTCGGTGGAGGATGTTTCAAACTCCTAAGAGAGTTTGAAATAAGCGGTTTTTCATGGTGAGAATCCGCCAAGGAGTATTGAGGAATGCACGACTTTGACTTACATGCCCCCTGTGGCGCCAATAAAAAGAAGCGCATTATCGGCCGGGGCCAGGGTTCCGGCAGGGGTACCACTGCGGGTAAGGGAAACAAGGGCCAGCAGGCCCGGTCCGGCGGCAAAACCTATATTGGTTTTGAAGGCGGCCAGATGCCCCTGTACCGGCGTATTGCCCAGCGGGGTTTTTCCAATTATCCCTTTAAGAAAGAGTACCAGGTAGTTAACCTGGGTGAGATAGAAAAACGCTTTGAGGATGGCGAAACCGTGGATACCATTTCTCTGGTTAAAAAAGGGCTTATCAAGGGTTCTTTGGGCCTTAAAGAGGGAACGGTTAAACGTCTTGCCGCACCGGTAAAAATTCTGGGGAATGGTGTTCTAAGCAAAAAACTCCACGTCAATATCGGATCGTTATCCGCTTCGGCCAGGGAAAAAATTGAAAAGGCCGGAGGAACCATTGAAAAAACCGCCGAAGCACCCGCAAAACAGCGCGGCAAAGGCAAGGAATAACAATGGCAAATCCGCTGGTTGGTATATTCAGGGTCAAGGAACTCCGGGAACGGATTTTTTATACCGTGCTTCTCTTGCTGGTTTTCCGTCTTGGGGCGGTACTTCCCATACCGGGAATCAATGTCCAGGCGCTTGCCTCTTATTTCCGTTCCCAGCAGAATTCAGGAAACGCCATTGTGGATTACCTGGACTTCTTTGCCGGCGGCGCATTCTCTAACTTTTCGGTATTTATGCTGGGCATTATGCCGTATATCTCCATGTCGATTATCATGCAGCTGCTTATTATCGTCTTTCCTTCCCTTAAAAAGCTTTCCCAGGAAGAAGGGGGCCGGAAGAAGATTCAGAGTTACCAGCGGATTGGTACCGTGGCGGTTTGTATTGTTCAGTCATTTGCGGTTACCCAGTATGCCCGGGCCATTGCCCGGGAGGTGGATAACTTCTTTACCATACCGAATTTCTGGTTTTTTTCGGTCATTGCAGTGCTTACCGTTACCACCGGAACAATGTTCCTTATGTGGCTGGGTGAACAAATTACCAAACGGGGTATAGGAAACGGCATATCGCTGTTGATCTTTGCCGGTATCGTTGCCCGGCTTCCTCAGGCGGTAAATGAACTTGGCCGTCAGGTTGGGCGGGGGGAGCAAAACCCTGTTTTTGTGGCAGTGGTCTTTATTATGTTTGTTGCCGTAGTGGCCCTGGTTGTTTTTGAGCAGCAGGGGCAGCGGAAAATTGCTGTCCACTATGCAAAACGTATTGTGGGCCGGCGTATGTACGGCGCCCAGAATACGTATATCCCCTTTAAGATTAATCCTTCCGGGGTTATACCGGTTATCTTTGCTTCGTCAATTTTGACCTTTCCCCTGCAGATTGCCCAGACGGTGGGGTCCAATGTAGCGTGGCTGCGGACCGTGTCCAATTATTTAACACCCCGCGGCTGGCTGTACAATATCTTGTACATAATGTTGATCATCTTTTTTGCCTATTTCTATACCCAGGTAAGCCTTAACCCCATAGAAATAGCCAAAAATATCCGGGAAAATGGCGGTTCCATTCCGGGTATCCGGACCGACCGTATTGAGGAATACCTGACAAAGATACTTAACCGTATTGTTCTGCCCGGATCCCTTTATCTGGCGGTAATTGCCGTACTGCCCACAATAATTCAGTATCTGTTTAAGTTTCCGTCTTCCATTTCGTACCTTATGGGCGGTACATCCCTTCTTATTCTGGTAGGGGTGGATTTGGATACCATGAGCCAGGTGGAAAGTTTGTTAAAGATGCATCACCATGAGGGTTTGACCAAACATGGCCGCCTTAGGGGAAGAAATCTCTAGGGCCTTTGTCCTGGGGAATAGACGATATGCCGGATTTTGCGTATAATAGTAAATTCGGCCGGGTTTGAACCTGGAGAGGAGTGTACAATGAAAGTCCGGACGAGTGTTAAACCGATCTGTGACAAATGTAAGGTGATCAAGCGGAACGGCATAGTCCGTATTATCTGCCAGAATCCCAAGCATAAGCAGAAGCAAGGATAGTAGGAGCAAGCATGGCACGTATAGCGGGGATTGACCTTCCCAACAAACATGTTAATATCTCGTTGACCTATATTTTGGGTATAGGGCGGTCCAGCGCCGACGCAATCTGCGCCAAGGCAAAGATTGATCCTGAGAGGCTTATTAATGACCTTTCCCAGGAAGAACTTAATGCGCTCCGTCAGCTTATTGAAAATGAGTATAAGGTAGAAGGGCGGCTTCGTACGGAAGTTAACCTGAATATCAAGCGGCTTATGGATATAGGCTGCTACCGGGGGCTCCGGCACCGTAAGGGTCTTCCCCTCCGGGGACAGCGGACGCGGACCAATGCCCGTACCCGTAAGGGTAAGAAGAAAACCGTAGCCGGGAAGAAGAAATAGAATCAGAAACCCATGGCTGATGAATTGCATTTATGGAGGAGTGAGTGGCTGCTACTACAAAGAAGAAGAAAGAAAAGAAATCGGTATATGAGGGGAACGTGTATATTCAGGCCACGTTTAACAATACCATTGTAACTATTACCGATCTTATGGGTAACGCCATTTCCTGGGCAAGTTCCGGTGGTTTGGGTTTCCGGGGGGCAAAAAAATCGACCCCCTTTGCCGCCCAAACGGTAACCGAGACGGCAGCCCAGAAAGCCCTTCAAGTGGGGCTTAGGGAAGTTCATGTATATGTAAAGGGACCCGGCATAGGCCGGGAGTCCGCCATCAGGCAGCTTGGTGTGCTGGGTATCAAGGTCAAATCGATCAACGATGTTACCCCCATTCCCCATAACGGCTGCAGGCCCCGTAAAACCCGCCGTATTTAAGGCGCAGAAAGCGTTTGTTGAAGGAGATTTGGAAAGATGGCTAGATATACCGGTCCTGTGTGCCGCCTTTGCCGGGCGGAGGGTAAAAAGCTTATGCTTAAGGGAGATCGCTGTAAAAGCGATAAGTGCGCGATTAACAAAAAGCGCCCCGCCCCGGGCAAGGACCCCAAAGCACGGCAGGGGAAACGGAGCGATTACGGCGTACAACTGCGGGAAAAGCAGAAACTTAAACGGATCTATGGTATGCAGGAAAAGCAGTTTAGCCTTTTCTTTGAAAGGGCCCTGCATATGTCCGGTATTACCGGCGAAAATCTCTTTGTTCTTTTGGAAAGACGGCTTGATAATGTGGTATACCGGCTCCGTTTTGCCGGCAGCCGCAGCCAGGCCCGGCAGATTGTGCTTCACGGCCATGTGGCGGTAAACGGTAAACGGGTAAATGTTCCTTCCTACCTCGTAAAACAGGAAGACACGATTGAAATTTGGGAAGGAAGCAAGAATCTTGTGGTGATTAAGGAAGCCCTTAAGGAATTTGGCAAATCCGGGGTTATGCCCTGGCTGCAGCTGGATCCGGATGCTATGAAGGGAAAATTCCTTGTTTCTCCGCGGCGCAGCGATATAACTGACCTGGCGGATGTCAAGGAACAGATGATCGTAGAATACTATTCTAAATAAGGAGGCCCCATGGCCCGTAAGAATCTGCTTCAGGGATTCAAGCGTCCCAAAGGTATTACCTTTGAGCACGGCGAGCTAAAACCCAACTATGGCAAGTTTATTGCCGCTCCTTTTCAACCCGGGTTTGGCACCACTGTGGGCAATACCCTGCGGCGTGTTCTGCTTTCATCGATACAGGGATACGCCATCACAGCGGTAAAAGTTACCTCCTATGATGCGGACGGGAACGCCCATGTGGTTTCCAGCGAGTTTGAACCGATTCCCAATATCGTGGAAGATACGCTGGAGGTGATAAACAACCTAAAACAGATACGGCTCCGGCTGCCCCAGGATATGGAGCAGATTGTTCTGGCCTATGAATGGTCGGGAAAGACCGAAGTTAAAAGTGATGATTTTGAAAAAGAAGGCCAGGTGGATGTACTTAGTACCGGCCAGCATATCATGACTTTGATGGACAATGCCCACATGGAGCTGGAAGTTCAAATTGATCTGGGCCGGGGTTATATACCTTCGGAAGTGAACGAACGTTATGTTGATGTAATTGGTACCATACCGCTGGACGCAATTTTTTCTCCGGTTAAGAAGGTTAAGTATGTGGTAGAACCTACCCGGGTGGGACAGCGGAGCGATTATGACAAACTGGTATTGGAAGTCTGGACCGATGGCACCATCAGGCCCGATGACGCATTGGCGGAAGCCGCCAAGATAGCCAAGGATCATTTTTCTGTTTTTATCAATTTTGATGAAAACAGCCTGGGAGCGGAACTGGACGACGATCCCGATGATGAACGGATTAGGCAGATACTTACTACCCCGGTGGAAGAACTGGAACTTTCGGTCCGGTCCAGCAACTGTCTGAAAAACGCCAATATTAAAACCATTGGCGAATTGACCAGAAAGACCGAGGACGATATCGCAAAAACACGGAATTTCGGCAAGAAATCGCTTCAGGAAATAAAAGAAAAACTGAAGGAATGGAACCTGGGCCTGGGAATTACCGATGTTAATGTTTTACGAAACGCTGTACGGGTAGCGCCCAGCACTGCCCCGAAAGAGGGAGAAGAAGGAGAAGGCGAAGATGAAACATAGACGAGGCTTTAACCCGCTGGAGCGAATGTCCGCTCACCGGAAAGCCCTGCACCGCAATATGGTTACCTCACTCTTTAGGCATGAACGGATTAAAACCACCAAGACCAAGGCCCTGGCGATTAGACGGACCGCAGAAAAACTTATTACACGGGCAAAGACCGATTCGGTCCATAACCGGCGTATTGTTTCCAGCCGCCTTTATGACGAAGGCATGGTGGCAAAGCTGTTTACCAATATTGGTCCCAGAATGAAGGAACGGCCCGGCGGATATACCCGGATTATCAAACTGGGTGAACGGTATGGAGACGCCGCAGAAGTGGTTATCCTTGAACTGGTAGACTATGTCCTTAAAACCGAAGAAGAAAAGAACAAGAGCGCCAAAAAGGCCGAAAAAAAGGCTAAAAAGAAAGAACAGGAAAAAGAGCAGGAAGAATAGGCATGGAACTTTGTTTCATGATTGATTTAACATAAGCGGTTATGCCGTTTTTCATAGGAGAGCTATTATGTCGAAGGCGCACAGGGGCAAGGGATTGCGGGATCAGGTTTCCTGGGGCAGGGGAACCTGCCCGGTCTGCAAGCGGGATAATGTAAAAATCCTCTACGAGCTGGAAGCAGACGGCAACAAGATAAAGATCTGTAAAACCTGCAAGGCTGCTGTAGCCCATGGCAAAAAAAGCGTTTCCTAATTTCCCAAACGCCAACAAAAAATCTTTGTTTTTATTCGCCGTGGGGTCGAATACCCCGCCCTTCAGGGCGAAATTCCTCTTTAGGGATCAAATGGCGGGGTATGAGACCACCCAGTACAACCAACTTCCTATCGACCGAGGCTCCTGTCAAAAAAGGCTTAACCATCCAGATACCCCGTCCTTCAGGGCGGGGAGCCTCATTCGCGGGTTTCGTATAAGTTGTACTGTTCCCGGCTCATCACCTGCAGTCCAAAAATTCGGAGGGCTGTGGTGTTAAGGTATTTCACGGTAAGGTTGTTTTTATAGTGCCTGGACGCAAGTTCATCGGTATAATCCCAAAGGGGATACACGGTAAAGGGACTTCGCCGTTCTTTGCTGTAGTGGCAGACCGTGGGGATAATCCCGGCGATATCTATGGTACACTTGCTTTTATCTGCCATTGTAGTCTTTTTTACCTTGATATATGCAAGACCGCCAGTGATGGTGTCCGGCGTCCAATCCGACTGGGTATGGGAAAGAAGATCCCCCAGGGAATAGTAGACCACCATTGATCCACCGCCCGGCCGCCGGATTATTTCTACCGGTTCGGTTACATGGGGATGGTGGCCGATAACCAGGTCTACACCCAGTTCTGCCATAAACAATGCCAGCTCTTTTTGGGTTTCGCTGACATCGTGGCGGAATTCGTTTCCCCAATGCATAGAGACGGTGAGCAGGTCGCAATGGGGCCGGAGTTCTTTTATTTCCCGGGCCATTACTTCTTTATCGATAAGTCCCACAAGCCAGGGTTTGTCTTTGGGGAGCACAAAACCGTTTAATCCGTAGGTGTAAGAAAGAAAACCCACCTTAATGCCATTTTTTTCGATGATCCGCCGTTCGGTTTTCCGCTGTTCTTCGCTGCGCCAAACTCCAAGGTACATAATTTCTTTGTGGGCTTCCCAAAAATCCATGGTACCAAAAACGGCCCCTTCGCCCCGGTCCATAACATGATTGGAAGCATGGTTTACCACATCAAAGCCCGCATTGATAAGGCCCAGTCCTGCATCCTGGGGAGTGTTAAAAACCGGATACCCGGAATACCGGAACTGTTTTCCTCCCATGACGGTTTCCTGGTTAACAAAGGCAATGTCGGCTTTTTCGATAATGGGTTTTATAAGCGCATAAGAGGGATCAAAATTGAAGTGTTCTTCTTCGCCCTCGTTTACCCTGGCGGCATTGTAAATAATGTCGTGGACAAGGTTATCCCCGGCGGCAACAATGGTTATATAACTGGAGACTTCTGCCGGGGGAACTTCCAGCACCGGAGTCTGCGGTTCTCCGCCGCAGCCGGAAAATAATAAAACAAGGGCTATAACACAAACAATGGGCATACTTATTCCTACGAACTAATATTTTGCAGCAATAATGCTGCTTCTTCTCTTGTGGCGGCGGAAATTACTTTCTCTCTGGTTATGTTATCCTTTAGTACCGCACCAATGGCGGCAAGAAACTGCAGATGGGGTCCGGTAGTTTTTTTTGGAGAAACCACCATAATAAAAAGCCGCGATTTTTCACCGTCCAGTGAGCCAAAATCAATACCTTCTTTTTTGATGCCCACCGCTACCTGAATGTCGCCGGTTCCCTCGGTTTTGGCATGGGGCAGGGCTATGCCATGCTCCATGCCGGTACTCATGGTTTTTTCCCGCTGAAACACATCAAAGAGTACCTGGTCACGGTTAAGGAGTCTGCCTTTTGTGTTCAGAAGATCCACCATCTCGATAAGAATTTCTTCTTTGGCAGCGCCCTTTAAATCAAGGGAGACAAGTTCCGGTTTAATGAGAGAAAGTACATCTTCCTGCATCCTGCCTTCTTCCAGTCCTGCTATTTCTTTTTTAAGCGAATGAGGATCGGCGGCGGCTTTTAATTTTTGGATAGAATCATTTAACATAAGGATTACTTCGTACACGGCTGTTTTGACAAAGGGAAGATCCGCCGCGGATGCTTCTATGGAAACATTGTTTTCTTCTTCGGTGATTGAAAGAACGATATCGTCCTTTCTTGCCTGGGACAGTCCGGAATCGATGTCCATCATCTGGACATAAAAACCTTCGGTTTTGAGATCTTTTAAGAGGGTGTCCGCCACAAGGCCGGCGATTTCGCTGGAAGAAAAATCCCAGCTTGCCTGGGCGCTGTTTTCGTCTTTAACGGGTTTTCTGGCCCCGGAACCGTTGATGCGGAGAAAGGCCTGGAGCAGGGGAGGAGCCGCCAGGGTGGTTACCAGGGTCATGAGGATAATTACCGAAAAGAGCCGGTTGTCGAGAATGCCCAGCGTTAGTCCTATGCCGGCGATAATAAGGGCTACTTCACCCCGGGGAACCATGCCCGCACCGATGCGGAGGGCGCCCTTGCCATTAAAACCCAGAAGCAGCGCAGGACCGCCGCAGCCGATAATTTTTGACAGTACCGCCGCGGCCGTATAAATTGCCCCAAAGATAAGTACCGGAACAGAACAGATTTCCCGGACATTAACCATCATTCCCATGACGGCAAAAAAGAGCGGCACAAAAAATTCATAAAGGCCGCGGATTCGTTCCTGGATTACCGCAGCAATATCGGTTTTGGAAAGAGAAAGGCCGGTGATATACGCGCCGATGATCATCGCCAATCCCTGTTTTTCAAAAAAGCCCGCAAGAAGCAGCGCCAGCCCCAGGGCCATGACGGAAAAATCAAAACTTGACTTAAAGAGTTTAAGGAAGGTTCCGAGTTTTTTTGAAAAAATAAGACCCAGCGCGGTAAAACCAAGCCATATCCCCAGGGCTTTTCCGGCAATGGCGAGGATTCCTACAGCGGAAAGTCCGCCCCCTGAGCCGCCGCTTATAACCGCCACGATACCCATTACTACTGCCAAAGCGATGATACCCAGTACATCGTCAAAAACCGCCGCCGCCAAAATTGTTACCCCTTCGGGGGAATCCATTTTTTTTTGGTCCTGAAGGATGCGGGCGGTGATTCCCACCGACGTGGCGGTGGAAAGGATACCAAGGAAAAGTGCCCGGGGGTCCGCAAGGGGAATGCCGAATAATAACATGCCCGTAAGAGCCCCGGCGGCAAAGGACAGTACTGCTCCGCCGATGCCGATAATTCCCCCTGCCACAGAATAACGGAGAAAAAGCCCCAAATCTGTTTCCAGCCCCGAAGCGAAGAGCAGGATGATCGACGCCACCGATGCAAAACCATACAGTTCCGGACTTACCGCCAGGGCGCCGCCGGAAACTTCCATTGCTTCGCTGAGGGAAAAAATTCCTGTGGGAAAACCCGGCAGCGGAAAACTCCCCAGCGCATAGGGGCCAATGACCACGCCGGCCAGGAGTTCTCCCAATACGGAGGGAATGCCAATCCGCTTTACAAGGCGTCCTCCCAGGCGGACAGCAAAAATAATGATCCCGATTTGCAAAACAAGAACAGTCATCATTTCGGTAACATTCATACATTTCCCCTAGAGTGCCCGGTAAAACCCGCATTTAAGGTAGAGCGATTCATCGTATCCTACCAGGATGGGATGATCCGGCGGCTGATACCTAAAGTCAAGCTGAATAAGGCGGCGTTCCGCATCGGCTGCGGCGGCAGTGATCATCCGCTTAAAATGAAATTCATCTACCGCATGGCTGCAGGAACAGCTTACCAGGATTCCGCCTCTAACCAGGAGCCGGAGCGCCCGGAGGTTAATTTCCTTATAACCCCGAAGGGCACTTTCCAGCGCCGTGCGATTTTTGGCAAAAGCCGGCGGATCAAGGATAATAAGGTTGTACTTTTCTTTGTTTCTTTCGGTTTCCCGCAAGAAATCGAAGACATCGGCCTCCGTAATTTCTGCCATTATACCGTTGAGGGCGGCGTTTTTCAATACCAAACCCAGGGCAGCGGCGGAAGTATCCACCGCCGTAAGGGAAACCGCCTGCCCGGTTTTAGCTGCAGGTTCGCTTGTTTCATCCGGCCCGGCGGTTTGGTCAAAGAGGGCAGCTTTGGCAGCAGTGATTCCAAAAGCTCCGGTATAACAAAAACAGTCCAGTATACGAAGGGGTGTTTTTTCGCCCCGCAATTTACCTTCCGCTGCCAAACGGGCGGCATAGTGTCCGGTAAGACGGCGGTTATCCCGCTGGTCAAGAAAGTGGCCGGTCTTTTGTCCCCCTGCCGGGTCCGCCAAAAAGGAAAGGCCGTTTTCGGTAATTGTAATACCCCCCGGCGGAAAACTGCCGCTTAGTATACGGTCTTCCATGGAGAGCCCTTCAAGTTCCCGTACCGGAGCCGATTTTTCCAGGATTCCGGCAGGAAGCCCGATTCCCGCAGGAAGCCCGGCGGGAATTCCCGGCGAAGAATTTTCGGAAAAAATTTCGTTCAATGCCTGGAGAATCATGTCCCGGCGTTTATCCATGCCGTAGGCGAGAAACTGTATCACAAGCCATGAAAGGGTTTCGCCTGATTCCGCAGACGCCGGGGCCGGAGATTTTGGGGCAGTATGCGTAAGGGCGGGAAGGCCCACAAAACGGTCAATGATAAGCCCTGGAAGGCCGTCGGCTTCGCCAAAGACGATCCGTGCCGATTCCGCGTTTAGCTTGTAGCCCGCGCTTAAACGCCGTTCCAGGGCATCCCGGATTTTCCGTTTAAAAAACCCCTTGTCCAGTCCTTCTTTGGAGGGGCTGTAAATCCGGGCGATGATTCGTGATTGGGGATTAACGATGGCGCGGCCCAGGTACAGCGGCTTACCGTGAACCACCGCTTCCACATCGGCACATTCACCGCTTTCCAGTACGGCGGATTTTTCTGTTTTGGCAGTTTTGCCGGCCTTACTGCCGGAGTTTTTGCCGCCGGAAGTTTTGCCCTCTACTATGGCGGCAACTTCATTGTCGTAAACCCAGGGATGGCCCGCCAGGATACGGTGTTCTTCTCCGGGTTTAAGGATAATTCGTTTCATGTAAACTCGTTTGTTAAACCGCCCTGCGTACTGCGGCGGATAATAAATTCCTGGGGTGTTTTTCGCGGCTGTTCCGCCGCTTTTTCTGCCAGGTCTTGAAGGTAAGACTGGGCGTTAAAGTTCTTTTCGCCGGGGCCGGGACCAAGGCGTTTCCAGTTTCCGTCTCCCTCCAGCGTCCATGATTGGGTATTGTCCCTAAAGTAGGCTTCGAGGATAGTCCGCAGTTCTTCCCGCACTCCTTCGTCAAGTATTGGAATGAGCAGTTCTACCCGCCGTTCAAGGTTCCGGGGCATCCAGTCGGCGCTGGAGATAAAAAATTCTTCCGCCCCGCCGTTGTTAAAGTACATGATCCGGGAATGTTCCAGAAAGTGATCAACGATACTTACTACACGGATATTTTTTGAAAGTTCCGCCGTACCGGGAACCAGGGTACAGATTCCCCGGATGTTAAGGTTTATCTTTACTCCCGCTGCGGAAGCCCGGTAGAGGGCGCTTATTACATCGCTGTCAAGGAGTGCGTTCATCTTTGCCATGATCCGCCCCGGCGAACCTTCGCTGGATCGTTTTGCTTCACGATCAATAAGTTCAATGAGCCGCTTTTTGAGCTGACGGGGGGCCATGGTGAGCGAAATCATGGAAAGGGGTGATGAATAACCGGTAAGCATATTGAAAAAAACCGTAGCGTCGCTGCCAAAATTTTCCCGGCAGGTAAAAAAAGAAAGATCGCTGTAAAGCCGGGCGGTTTTGTCGTTGTAGTTTCCGGTAGAAAGGTGAATGTACCTGACAAGCCCCGCCGTTTCCCGCCTGATTACCTGGCAGATCTTTGCGTGTACCTTAAGCCGGGCCAATCCATAAATTACAATTACTCCCGCTTTTTCAAGGCGGTTTGCCCAGGAGATGTTCCGCTCTTCGTCAAACCGGGCCTTAAGTTCCACCACCGCCGTTACATGTTTTCCCTGGAGCGCCGCCTGCTCCAGGGCCCTTACAACCGGAGAATTACCGCTGGTTCTGTAGAGGGTGGTCTTAATGGAAATGACCGCAGGATCTTCGGCGGCTTCCCTGAAAAAACGGATTACCGGATCGAAAGATTGATAGGGAAGGGTAAGTAGTATATCGCCGGAACGGATACTATCCCAAAGGGGAGTTTCGGCGGAGAAAGCGGGATGGGGAACGGGCCGGGGAATAGTCCGCTTAAGTTCCTCAAACCCTTGAACATGGATAAGGCTTCCCAGTGAACCAAGGTTGAGGGGGCCGGTGATGGGGAAGATATCTTCTTCCGTTAGGTCCAAAGACCGGGCAATGAGGGAACTAATGTCGGCGGACTTATCGCCGCCGGTGGACTTATCGCCGCCGGCGGAATTATCACCGCCGGTTTCACTGGCGGCAGAATTTCCGTTGGGGCCGCTCCAGCGGGAATATACCATCCCAACCACCGGAGACCGGTCACGGTTAATAAGCACTTCTTCCATGGCTTCCACAAAATCTTCGTCCCGTTTTTCGTCCACGGAAAAATCCGCGTCCCGGTGGATACGGAAAAGAAGGCGGCCCTTTACTTCATAACCGGGGAAAAAAGCGTCACCCCAAAGCAAAAGCAGATCGTCCAGTAAAACCCAGTGCTGGGAAGTCCCGCCCGGATCGAGGCGGATAACCCTGTCCAGTACCGGAGGAATTTCTACAATAGAAATAAAACGTTCCGCTTTGGGCGAAAGATTTTCCAGAAGGAAAGCGCCATAAAGTATTCCGTTGGCAATGGCCGGGATTTCTGTTTTGTTTGAGTCTTCCGCTGCCGCAGGGCCGAAGCGGAGCGGCGTTAAGGCGGGAAGGATCTCCCGCATAAAGAGCGGCTTAAGGTAACCGGTTTCATCGGGTGTAAAGGGCGGCCGGCGGAGTTTAAGTCCCCCCTGGGCAAGGGCCGGAAAAATTTCTTCTTCAAGGCAGCGATAGAGGCGGGTAAGCATGGGCCGGATTTTTGCCGCTGTTTTTTTAAGCACCGCCGCCGGGTCTTCTTCTTTTGAGTTAAACCTTTCGTTTATGTCCCGGTTAAGAACAGCCCGCTTAAGGGCGGCGATACGGACCATAAAAAATTCATCAAAGTTGGAAGATACAATGGAAAGAAAACGGAACCGTTCCAGCGGCGCCAGATCACTCCGAAGCCCTTCTTCCAAAATGCGGCTGTTGTAGTTGATCCAGGACAGTTCCCGGTTAAGCTGCTCTGTCATGAAAGAATTATCCTGTAGCCAAACACATCCTGGAAGAGGCCGGCCTTATCTTTAAGGCCGATCTGTTCCAGCGAAAAATCACGGTAGTTTACTTTTGATTCGTCGTCGTTGTTTTCGCCGTTTCCTCCGGCGCTGCGGATGATCAGCGTTTCTTCCCGTTTTTCCACGGTGATGTCCCTGATCCGCTGTGAATGTCCCCGGTCCAGGGCATCGGCAACCCGGAGTATGGCGGCCATCTTGAGTACCAGGATCCGCTCTTCCTTCTGGAGGGCAATGTATTCAATATGGGTGGGGGAGGGAAGTTCATCCCGGTGGTAACGGATTACGTTGCCGATGATGTCCAGCTCTTCCTGTTTAAGGCCAAAAATTTCTGAGTTGGCAGTGATGTACTGGCCGTGCAGGTGGTGCCGGGAACTGCGGATAAACATTCCAATGTCGTGAAGGATTGCTGCTGTTTCCAGCATCATCCGTTCATGGGCATCCATGCCGTGTTCTCTGGAAAGGGCATCGAAGATGGTAAGGGCAAGCTCCGTTACGTGGCGGCTGTGAGCTTCGTCAAAGCGGTACTTTCTGCCCAGGTTCAGGGCCGAGGCGCTTATCTGGGAATAAAAATCATCCTGCAGTTCCTGGTCTATTCCCCGGACAAGGCCGATAAGATAACCTTCCCGGACAGACACCTGCGGCACCGCCATTTCTTCCGCCGCAAGGCGTTCCATAAAAGTCCGGTAGATGAGGAGCCCCGGCACAAAACCTTCGGCATCGACAAAGGGAATTCCCAAACGCTGGACACAGTCTTCTACGGTATAGTTTTCTACGGTTTTAATAAAACGGAAAAAATCGTCCCGGGGAATAATTTTGCACTGGTCATTGAGGTTCCGGCCGATAAACCGGGAAACCTGGCGGGCATCGGAACCGGCGGCGGCCAGAGATTTGATGTTGGAAAGATCCATTTCGTCGTTAAGGAATTCCTGGGTATTGCGGACATTTTCATTGAGGTACCGTTCTATAAAACGGGCCGACCCCGAACCCTGCCGGACCTTTTGATCGATGAGGATTGTACCCAGTTTTAGGCTGTGGGCGGCCACCATCTTACCCCGCCGGAGCAGCATAATTTCTGTGGAACCGCCCCCCACGTCAAGGATCATTGAATTGGAACGCCAAAACTGGGGAAGGTCGTTTTTAAGGGCAAAACGGAGGGCCAGGTACATAAGGCGGTTTTCTTCTATACCTTCGATGATTGCAATGTCCAGCCCTGTTTCCCGCTGGAGGCGGTCGGTAAAAATTTCCCGGTTCCTGGCGGCCCGGACAGCACTGGTGGCGATAATGTGGACACCGGTCTCGCTGATTCCCCAGGCTCCCAGCTGCTCCCGGAACCCCTGAAGCACCGACACACATTCTATAAACGATTCCCGGCTTACCATCCCTGAGGTAAACACATCCCGCCCCAGGGCTACGGGTTTTCCCGCCTGATCCAGGAGCCGCCATTCCTTTGGCCCGCCGGTCTCATGGGTTTCGTTGTATTCGGCCAAAAGCAGCCGTATTCCGGTGGAACCAATTTCAATAACCGCGGTCTGGCGCTTCTCCGGGAGTGTTTCCATTTAGGTTAGTATACAGGGAATAAGGTATAAAAGGTAAGTATGGAGGAGATTTGCGCAGACGTCTTTTCCCCTGTTGTTTAATGCCCATTTTGTAACACTATATATGTGGTAATTATATATATAGCGCTATATATAGCGTATATTTGATGTATCTTTCCAGGGGCAAAAATTTTGTCCCCAAAAAGCATACTTTTTTCGTTATTCCCCTTGTTTTCCTCTAAAAAAGGAATATGGTTATCGCAATGAACCCTTCTATACAACAGTTTTTTGTGGAACGCCCCCGCATCGACTTGCTGTTGCAAGAAGCGATTAAGCGGCCTGTTGTTACCGTCACCGCCGCCGCTGGTTACGGTAAAACCCATGCGGTTTATTCTTTTATTCACCGGCATCCCTTTGCTTTGGTCTGGATCGCTTTTACTCCGCGGGACAATGCCGAGGATCAGTTTTGGGAAGATTTTACCGCCGCCATGCGGGAGCTAAGCGAGGAAACCGCCGGGGCTCTGGCGGAAATTGGTTTTCCTTCCACAGACCGGAAATTTGACCGTTATATGCGGATACCCCTAAAGGATGTAGAACCGGGGACCAAATACATCATTGTATTTGACGATTTTCACCTTATCCATAACAAAGATGTGCTGCGTTTTATAGAACGGTCCATTACGTCGGTTTTTCCCAACATCACTTCGATTCTTATAAACAGAACGGCGATTCCGCTTAATCTGATAAGTCTTGAAGCCAAGGGACTTTTGGCACAGATTACCCAGGAGGATCTAAAGTTCTCCCGGGATGAAATGCGGGACTACTTTACCCTGCGGAATATCGACCCGCCGGAACAAAAAGCCGAAGCCGTATATAACACCACAGAGGGCTGGGCTTTTGCCATAAAGCTGGCCGGAGAAATTCTTGTCCGGGAACAGGCGCTGGATTGGGAGCTTGGAGAATACGGCCCAAACGCTTTTAAAAGCAATATTTTTAGCCTGATCGAAAAAGAGATTATCTCTATCGTTTCCCCGGAACTGAAAAAATTTCTTGTTAAACTTTCGCTTATCGATATACATCAGGCGGATCTGCTGCGGGAAATAGGCAGTCCCGAATTGCTCGGTGAACTTGGCAGTATCGGCGCCTTTATCAATCTGGATACTTATACCCATATCTACCGGATCCATCCGCTGCTCCTGGAATATCTTTCCGGCCTTTCGGACGAACTGGAAAAAAAAGAAAAAGAGGAGGTGTATCTTAAGGCGGCAAAGTGGAGTTTTGACAAGGGCCAGAAACTTAACGCCATTGGCTATTACGACAAAGCCGGGGATTATGCGGAGCTCTTTAAGGTTATGTATACCATGCCCTTTATCATGGACGAGCGGACTGCCACAACACTGCTGGCGATCATGCTTCGGGTACCTCCGTTTTTATATGATGAAAACCCCATAGCCTGGACGATACGTATCCGGCTCTATAATAACCTGGGACGGCTTGAAGAAACAGAAACGGAACTACCCGATATTATTAAAAAACTTGAAGCCAGAGATGATGCCATAACCAATCCCGTTGTTGCCAGGGCGCTTACGGGCCTTTACAACCTCTGGGGATTCAAGGGGAACATGGTCAGCCATAGTACCGGGGATTACGGCTTTTCCGCTTGTTTTGAAAAGGCCTGCGCTTATTTTAAGACCTCGGGTCATGTTGTGGGGCCGCCCGTGTCGGTGTACGGTATAGGATCCTACCTGTGCCGTGTCGGTCTTCAGCATCCTAATATGGAAAGTTATTTTAATGCCATGGAGCTGTGCGCTGCCAGTCTTGCCTATACCATGGGAGGATGTGCATCCGGCCTGGATGACTTGACCCGGGCGGAGTTTGCTTTTTTCGAGGGTGATCTTTTCCGGGCAGAAGAATTGTCCTACCGGGTTATAAAAAAAGCCCGGGATACGGCACAGTATGAAATAGAAAACCGCGCGTACTTTTTCCTTCTTAGAATTGGCCTCCATACAGGGGATGCGGTCTTGATTAAAAACATACTTAAGGAAATGGAAAAGCAGCTTAGCGAACCTTATTACAGTAACCGTTATATTTATCATGATATTGTTACCGGTTGGTTTTATGTCCAGATAGGACAGCAGGGTAAAATTGCTCCATGGCTTAAAAACAATTTTGAAAAAAACGATCTTAATTCCGTGGTATTGGGGCAAGAAAGGCTTGTCAAGGCAAAATACCATTTTGTTTCCCGGGAATACCCCCTGGCCCTTGCGTGTCTCCAGGACAACGGCGGTCAGTTTGCTCTTAAAACTTTTTTACTTGGGCAGATAGAAACCGGCGCCCTGGAAGCGGTGTGCCGGTATAAAAGCGGGGACAAGGAAACAAGTTTTGAAATCCTCAAAGAGACCTGCGAAGCTGCCAGCGGCGACGGCCTTTATATGCCCTTTACCGAACTGGGCCGGGATATGCGGACCCTTACCGCTGCCGCCCTGGAAGAAACCAAGGTCCCCTTTAACCGGGTAATTCTGGAACGTATCCACCTTTCCGCGTCCGCTTATGCCAAACGGCTTGCCCTGGTGGAAAAAGAATTCCAGAGCGAAACGGAACAGCAAAAAACTCCCTACGAACCTCTTTCCCCCCGGGAACGGAAAACCCTCTGGGGCCTTTACCACGG
>BNVB01000050.1 GCA_025997795.1 Spirochaetia bacterium
CTCTTCGTAGGAAATTGAATCAATACGGAATGCGTTCCGCACCAGCTTGGGGTCCGCCGTAAGAATTCCGTCCACATCGGTCCAGATTTCTACACATTCCGCATCCAGCGCAGCGCCATAGATGGCCGCAGATAAATCGGAACCTCCCCGGCCCAGGGTGCTGGTATCGCCGTTTTTTGTCCGCCCCACAAAACCGGAAGCGACATACATGGTTTGAGCCGGTGATATTTTTATTTTTTCCTTAATGTTCCGGTATGTTTCGGCCGCCGCCACATGAGCCGCACCGTAGGTTTCATTGGTAACAATTACTTCCCGGGAATCGAGGTATTCGGCGTTTAAACCGGAAGCGCAAAGAACGCGGACAATAAGCGGCGCCGAAAGCCGTTCGCCGTAACTCATCACACTGTCCAGGGTGCGGGGAGAAAGCTCCCGCAGTATGGCTATACCGTCCAGCATACGGATAAGTTCTGCAAAAGACCTGCTTATATCCGCTTCGGCGGCTTTTTGTTCATCACCCTGTAGAAAGGCAGCGCTGATCGCGGCATGACGGCGGCGGGCTTCGTCAAATACCGCCGGGTCAAAGGAACCTTTTTCCGCCGCTTTTGCCGCTGCGATAAGGGTATCCGTAATTCCCGACAGGGCAGAAACCACCACCACCGCTGTTTTGCCTGAGTGTTCCCCGTCCTTTACAATGGAAACAAGTTTTGTTATTGCCTCCGGAGAACCTACGGATGTACCGCCGAATTTAAGTACCAACATGGGGTAATGATACTCCGCCTGGGGAGGGAATTTCTACCGGGGTAATGCGGCGGGCCGCTAAGACACCACTCCCGCTAGGAACTTATGTGTAGGCTTTTTTTAAAATTTTCCACCACCTGGTCCACCGCTGGCCGGGCATCTACATCAACCAAGAGATTCCGTTCGCGGTAGAAACCGATAAGGGGGGCGGTCTGGGCGCGGTACACTTCCAGGCGT
Source organism: Spirochaetia bacterium (assembly GCA_025997795.1). Lineage (GTDB taxonomy): Bacteria > Spirochaetota > Spirochaetia > Treponematales > Breznakiellaceae > BNVB01. The sequence continues at coordinate 976 of BNVB01000050.1, forward strand.
TTGCTTATGGCATCCGGTTTGTCATCGTCCCGGGTATATACTTCGCCGCCGCAATGGTCGCAGATGCCTTCCTGTTTGGGTTTATCAAAAACCTGGTGAAAATTGTAACCGCATTTACGGCAGGTACGGCGGCCGCCGAGGCGTTCAAGTACGCTGTCGTTGGGGATATCAAAGTTTACCACTTTATCCACGGCGGAAAAAACTGCCAGCGCTTCTGCCTGGGGGATGGTCCGGGGAAAACCGTCCAGGATGTAGCCCTTTTGGGCATCATCCTGGGAGAGTCGTTCCTTTACAAGGCCGGTGGTGGTTTCATCGTCCACAAGTTTTCCCGAATCCAGGATATCCTTTACCTTAAGACCAAGGGGCGATTTAGCGGCTATGGCGGCTCGGAAAATATTCCCCGTACTGATGTGGGGAACCTTGAGGATTTCCAGCGCTTTGGCGGCCAGGGTACCCTTTCCCGCTCCAGGGGGGCCCAAAAATATCAGTTTCATGGAGAGGACTCCTTACAAAAAAGATCAATTGCTTCTATATTAGATTACCGTACATTACCGTATTTCCACGGGCTTTTTCAATGCGGCGCTTTCGTACATGGCATCCACGATCTTCATGAGTATAAGCGCTTCTTCCGGTGTGTTAAGAGCCGGGGCCTTGCCGGTAATGGCATCGATAAAGTTTGACGCCTGGCCGGTACGTCCCATGGATTCGTCCTTTTCCGCCGTAATGTCACGGTTTACCTGGACGCCGTATTCTTCGGTAAAAAGGCGGCAGCTGTCAAAACTCGTCGTGTCTATACCGTCAATGCCAAAGAGGCGCTCCACCTTGCCGCCGGCCTTTGTTCCCTGAAAGGTAACGGAGACTACTTCCCGTTCCACAAATTCCGCCCAGGAACAGCGGACAGCGAGTGTTTGCCCGGTTTTAAAACTTATCATGGCATGACAGGAGGATTCCACGTCGGTAACACCGGCGGCGGAATCGGGAATGCCCCAGGGTCCTTTAAAAGCTTTGTTGTCCATAAAGTCGTAAAATACCCCCGCCAGGCACCAAGCCGGTTCGGGGTATCCCATAAAGTGGAGGGCCAGATCCATCATGTGGGGAAGGTCGATAACCGGGCCGCCGCCGGAAAGAGCCCTGGTGGTAAACCAGCCGCCAAAACCGGGAATGCCCGCCCGGCGTATCCAGTTTGCCTGGGCGGAGTTGATGTTACCAACGGCCCCTTCTTTAATGTACCGCATCATGGCCCGGGATTCGGGACGGGCCCGGTTGTTAAAATCGAACATCAACAGTTTACCGGCTTTTTTTGATGCGGCCAGCATCTCCGCCATTTCGGCGGCATTAAGGGCCGGGGGTTTTTCGCAGAATACATGCTTACCCGCGTTTAAGGCTTCTAGCGCAACGGGCTTGTGAAATTTATTGGGGGTTACCACAGAAACGGCGTCAAGATCCGGAATACCCTTAAGCATTTCCGCAAGGCTTTCGTAGATTTTTCCCACCGGCCGGGTTTTTGCAAAGGCCCCGGCACGTTTGGTGTCCATATCGGCCACAGCGGCCACTTCCGCTCCCGCGGCGGTAAACCCGTCGTAATGATAGGAGGCCATACCTCCGGCGCCGACAATTCCTACTTTCATGCGCTGCTCCTTAGACCTAAAAATTAGTTACTCTTTGGAGGGTTTACGGATCATCTGCAGGGCTATTGCCAGAAGCAGGATGATTCCCTTTACCGTATTGTTTACCGTGGTACTTAACTCGAATGCGTCGATGATCCGGCTTACCATAGTAAAAGACATGGTGCCAAAGATAATTCCCGCGGCGTGGCCTTTACCGCCTGACATACTGATACCGCCAAGCACAATGCCGGCAATGGCGTACATCTCAAAACTTACTCCCGTGGTGGCAGGAGAAACGCTGCGGTTCATGGCCACGTTTATAAAGGAAGCAAATCCCACCAAAAGGCCGCAGATTACAAAGAGGGAAACCTTAAGCCATTCAGTATTGATCCCCGCCAGGCGGGCGGCCCGGGCGTTGCTTCCCAGGGCGTAGATTTTTTTACCAAACTTGGTAGAGGTACACATATAGGTGGTAAGGGCCGCCACCAGCAAAAACATCAAACCCACAATGGGCATACTGGCTATGGAAGAGTTGCCAAACCGGTAGTGAAAACCACGAAAACCGGAAAGGGTGGAATTAAGTTCGTAAAGTTTTGAATCGCTTATGTAAAGGGCCAGCGAGCGGAAGATAAGCATGGTCGCCAGGGTTACGATAAAGGGTGGCATTTTTACCAGACCCACGAGCAGTCCGTTAAAAAGCCCGGCAGTAAGACCCATACCCAATGCGGCAAGGAGGGTGATAAACACATTGTTGGTGGCGTTGTATACCAAAACGGTAAGGCCCGAAATAAGCACCAGGCCGGAACCAACAGAAAGGTCGATGTCTCCCACCAGGATTACCAGGGCCATGCCGAAGCCGATAATACCGATTACCGCACTTTGACGCAGTACCAGCATGATCCCGCCCCAGGTAAGATTTTTACTTACCACCACAAAAGTAATAAAGATGGCGATAAAGATCACCACATAACTGCATCTGCTCCAGAGATTTAGGATATTGGCTCGTCTGGTCATAAACTACTCCGTTCTGTTGATTCCCGCCGGCATTAAAATGTCGGCGGCGTTGCGTCAGTGGCGTGTAACATTACCGTGGTTTCGTCAATACTGTTCCTGTCCAGCACAGCATGGATTTGGCCGTGGTAAAACACCACACACTTATCCGCCACTTTTTCTATTTCCGGTATTTCCAGGGTGTTGACAAGGATTGTCCTTCCCTGCTCGGAAAGCTGCAAGATAAGCCGGTAAATTTCCCCCTTGGCCCCCACGTCAATACCCTGAGTGGGGTTATCAAGCAAAAGAATATCCGCATTGATATTGAGAAGCCGTGCCAGGATGATCTTCTGCTGGTTTCCGCCGGACAAACTGGTAATAAGGTTTTCGTGGGAGTGGGCCCGTATATTAAGAAGTCCCTTATAGGTATTGTACTTTTGTATTTCCTGCTTTTTAAAGATATGGAAGTGTTTGGCAGAAAGGGTATGTTCGGCGATATAAGCATTTTCCAGGTTTGACATAAAACCAAGAATAGAATTTTCCTTACGGTTGGCGGGAACCATACCAATCCGGGCCTTCATTGCCTGGTGTATGGAAAGGCGGTCAAAGGTTTTACCGTATACCGTATAGGCTCCGGAACTAAAGGGCAGGATCCCAAACATGGCCTGCATAAGGTTGCTTGCCCCGGAACCGGCAAGACCGGTAAAACCGATAATTTCGCCCTTACGGACCTTGAAAGAAATGTCATGGAAACCCGGGCCGGAACAATGGTCCAGCTCCAGCACCACCTCCCCCGCTTGTCGGTGAGAATAAATTTCCTTATCATCCGAAAGAAAAGAAATTTCCCGGCCCACCAAAAGGCTGGTTACTTCCCGGGGGTTGGTTTCGCTGATTTTTCCGGTTTTGATAAAACGGCCGTTCCGCAAAACGGTGTATCTGTCGGCGATGGTAAAAACTTCGGGCATTTTATGGGATATAAAAATAAAGGTTATTCCCTTTTTTTGAAGCGACTTTACTATAGAAAAAAGATGCTGAACCTCCGTTGTATTAAGGGAAGTTGTCGGTTCATCAAGAATGATAAGTTTAGCCTTGACATCCAGGGCTTTGGCTATTTCCAGAAGCTGTTTCCGGCTTGTTTCCAGATCCGCCACCATGGCCCGGGGGTTAATGTCCACGCCCAGTTCGGTAAAAAGATCGCTGGTCCGCTTTATCATGGCTTTTTTGTTTAAGGTCCGTGTTTTATAGAGCAGTTCTTTGCCTAAAAAAAGATTTTCAAAAACCTGTAAATTGTTAAAAAGATTAAGTTCCTGATGAACAAAGGCCACTCCGGCTTTTTCCGATTCGGTAACCGAAGCGTTTTCCAGGATATTGCCGTTTAAGGTAATGGTACCAGAATCTTTGACATACACCCCGGCAAGAATATTCATAAGGGTTGATTTTCCGGCGCCGTTCTCGCCAAGAAGGGCGTGGACTTCCCCTTCTTTAACTTCAAAGTCGACTTCTTTCAAAACCGTAACGTTAAAGAAAGATTTGGTGATGTTTTTCATTGAAAGTATTGAATGTTCAGCCATATCGTTCCTGTTCATAAAAAATTTGAAGCTGTCCCAAGAAAGGTAAACCACAAGGCCGAAAAAGTAACCGAAGTTTTTTCTTCGGCCTTGTGGTTATTATAACCCTAAACAGTACAGCTTAGTCAAAGCCGCGCCAGGAAGGATTATTCTTGTTAGCGGCCCAACTGGCGGTATCCACCAGGTGGGGAGGTTCATGGAAACGTTTGGAAGCCGCTTCGGTATAGTGCACCGAAAGGTCCGCGCCGCCAAGGTAATCGGCCATGAACTGGATGGCGTCAACAAAGAAACCAGGCCGGCAGGTGGGGCTCATGATCGACATACCGTCGGGCTGATAGAGCTGGTTTCCGGCGGAAGCCTTGGTGCGGCCCATGACATCGTAAAGGGCGATAAGGCCGCCGCATCCGGTAAGGACTTTAACGCTGGATTCAAAGACGGCATTTTCCGCAGCCTTGGCGGGAGTCTGGAGCAGTTCCAGGATACCCATGACAAATTCATCGTCCATGGTCCACAGCCACTTGGCCATGGTCGCATTGGTTTTGCCGGTAATGTAGGATTCAAAGTATTGTTTAGCATTGTCCCGGGACCAGTCGGCCACCTGGGAAGAGACGATCGAACCAAGCTGGGCATCGGTCCATTTTTTGTCAGCGGCGATGGTGTGGGCCTGGCCCTGATCGTCGTTAAAGGGTCGGGCGCCGGTAAGGAATTCGCGGAAGCCGTTACCCCGCTCAACGCTTACTGCGGAGTTGTCGCCGGGCAGTTCCCAGATTGCTTCGCCGGGGGTAAGGCCCTTTTCTACCATATAATAGGCAGCGCCGGCGCCGATGGCATAGTTATCGGCGCTCATGGCGATGAGCATTTTTTCCCGGATAAGGGGACTGGTTCCGTCCAGGAGCCGGTCAAAGAGGATAAGGGGGATACCCGCTTCGGCGATCTGTTCTACCGCAGCCTGGACCATGTTATCGCTGGCCTGGATAACCACACCGGCAGGAAGTTTGCTTTCCGCCAGCATCGCCTCGATCTGCTGGATCTGCTGATCCGGCGAACCGGCGGAACGGAACACATAGGTGTATTTTCCCCCGGCGGCATTGAGCTGGCCGATTTTTTCTTCGGCAAAACGGGCGGCAGATCCGGTCCATCCGTGATCCGGCGTAGGTCCAAAGACATACACCGTGTTTCCGACACTCTTCTTGCTCGAACAGCCCAAAACCAGGGCGGCGGCAAGCAGTGCAAATACGATTCTTTTCATGTTTCTCTCCTTAATGGATTTAGAAATTAGAAAAAAAGTATGGCATTTTTCAGAGCTTTTGTCAAGCGGTATGGTAAAATAAATAAAAATTAGGGTAAAATGGCATAAACAGGTACAAAAACACTGCCTATAAATGAAAAATACTTGAAAATTGCTTGAAATTTTCTGAAAATTATTGTAGATTTGAGAGATTAGTAAAGGACGACGATCAATGAAAGAGGATATTAACTATCAGGAAATTGCCGAAAAAACCGGGGTATCGATATCCACGATTTCCCGGATCCTTACCGGATCCGCCAGAGTTGCCGAGGCCACCAGCGCCCGGGTGTTTGAATTTTTTGAAAAAAACAACTACGACATCACGTTCCTGCGCTCAAAAAAGGCCCGCTCCGGGGGGATTATCATCTTTAACGTACCTTCCATGATCAATCCCTTTTACAGCCCGATCTGCGGCGGTGCCCGGGCGGCGGCGCAGACCTACGGGTACAATCTTTTAATCAACGAGGAACATATCACCGGCAATACCATCGACAACCTGATCAATTTGATCAAACGAACCAGGGCGGCGGGGCTTATCATTACCAATTCGGTTCCGGCGCTGCTGCTTAAAAAACTGGCCGCCGCAGTCCCGCTGGTACAGTGCTGCGAGTACGATGAAACGATTCCCCTCCCCTATGTGTCCATCGACGACATTGCCGCTTCCAAAATTATTATGGATTATCTTTTTGCCCACGGGAAAAAAAATATCGTTCTGATGAACGGACCCATACGGTACAAGTATGCCCGCCACCGGCTCCAGGGGTACCAGGAAGCGCTGGCGAGGGCGGGAATACCTGCGGACCCGTCGCTGGTGTTCCAACTGCCGGAAGTAAGTTACGACATGGCGGTCTCCGAGGCGACCCGGTTCCTCCGGCGGGGCGGCAGGCCCGATGCATTTTTTTGCGTCTCCGACGTGTATGCGGCGGCGGTGGTAAAAGCGGGAAAACGCCTGGGTTTTTCTATTCCCGGCGATTTTATAGTAGTTGGTTTTGACAATGTGGAAATCGCTTCCATGACCCACCCGGCGCTTACTACCATTAACCAGCCCAAACACCAGTTGGGGGTTTCCAGCTGTGAACTGCTCGTGGAACGGATCAATAACCCCCAGGCGCCGGTGCGGAGTATTTTACTGGAAACGGAACTGATTGTGCGGGAATCAAGCGCCGAGCGGCCGGAGTAAGCGGGGACGGTACCGGTACTTTGTCAGATGCAAAAACGGTACCCGGCGCCCCATACGGTTTGTATGTGTACCGGATTGGCGGGATCTTTTTCTATTTTTTTCCGTAAGCGGTTGATATGCTCTTTTACGGTGTTAATGTCGCCGTACCGTTCTTCGCCCCAGATCTTGTCATAGAGTTTTTCTTTACTAAAAACAATTTCCGGATTTGAGGCCATGAAAAAAAGCAATTCGTATTCTTTGTTGGCCAGTTCCAGTTCTGTTTCTCCGGCAAAAACACGGCGGGCCGCGGGGTTTATAGTAAGGTTTCCTGCGCTCATCTGGGCCGTTTGTTCAATCCGGGCGGATTCGGTAATCCGCTTAAAGCGGGTTATGTGGGATTTTATCCGGGCTATGAGTTCCGCCGGGGCAAAAGGTTTGGTGATATAATCATCGGCGCCCAGTCCCAGGCCGCGTATTTTGTCGGCCTCCTCGCCCCGGGCCGTTACCATCAAAATAGGCACGTTGATTTTATCACGGATGGAGCGGCATATGGCGTAACCGTCCAGGCCGGGCAGCATAAGGTCCAGGAGGACCAGGGCGAACTTTTCGGAAAGGGCCCGTTCCAAACCTTTTACCCCGTCGCTTTCGCGGACGGTTTCAAAGCCGTTAATTTCCAGAAAATCCCGTTCCAGTTCCGCAATGGTAGTATCATCTTCGATTATAAGGATACGGGGTTTTTCCGGGGTTTCATTCGGCATGGCCGTTATCCTTTTCCGTAACGGAGACCGCCGGGAGCCGTATCACGATGGCAAGTCCGCCTAAGGGCGGTAATTCCGCGTGAATCGTACCGTTCATTTTGGCGATAATTTTTGCGGAGATGGCAAGTCCCAGGCCTGAACCTTTGGTATTCCGGGAGCGGTCGGCGCGGTAAAATACGTCGAACAATTTTTTTAGGTGTTCCGGCGCCACACCGGGACCGTTGTCGGCAAGTTTTATCTCCACGGTTTTTACCCCTGTTCCGCCGTGTTCACACCCGGCACATTCCCTGCAGCCAATGGTTATCTGTCCCCGTTCCGCCGTTTTATAGTGAAGGGCGTTCTCAACTATATTGAGTATTACCCGGCGGAACAATACCGGGTCGATACTCACATACAAATTCCGGGGCGCCGGAGGGGCAATAAGATCAAGGCCCCGCCGTTCATACTCGCCGGACAATTCTTCAACGCAATCCTCTATCATGGCGCCGCAGTCAACAAGCTGCCTTGGCGCCGGAAATTCGCCGTCTCCCTCCGGGGACATATCCAGTTTGGAAAACAAAAACAGCTGATCAATAATATGTTCCAGATCGCCTGTTTTGTTTTCTATAATGTCCAGATATTTTTGACGCTGTTCGTTTGAAGAAGCGACGCCGGATTTTATGCCGTCGACACTCATCTTAATTGAAGTAAGGGGTGTGCGTAAATCGTGGGAAATACCGGCTATCAATTCCCGCCGGCTGTTCTCGTTTTTTTGCCGCTCCTCTATCATCGCTTCAAGCCGGGCGGCCATTTCGTTGAAGGTGTCGCACACCGGACGGAATTCATCGGTTTCGCGGTAATCCAGCCGGACACCGAGGTTGTTGGCGCTGAATAAGCGCGCGACCGACGCAAGTCTATCCAGGGGTTTCATAACGCGCTTAATTATACTCCGGGTCAAAAACTGATTTACCCCCACGGTGACGGCAATCGCAAGAGCCATTACCGCACACCAAACAATGATCCCCCGGCCGTTTCCATGCCATTCCTCAAGCATCCGCTCCCGTTCGACGGGGTCCATGTCAAAAGGCATTCCCCGCATACCAAAGAGTACTATACTGGCGCCCAGCATCAGTACCCAGACCATTAAAATCGGCAGGACAATCATAATGATGTTCGAGATAAAAAGCCTGCGTCTAAGGGTCATGGGGTCTCCTTTGTTTCTCTTTTTACTCTATCATAGACCAGCGAATAGAGTACCGGTACAAAAAACAGGGTTATAAGCGTGGACGCGCCAAGGCCGCCGATAACGGTAAGACCCAGGGGCTGGATCATCTGGGAGGAGACGCCGGGAAAAAACGAGATGGGTACCAGGCCGAGTATCGTCGTAAGGGTGGCCATCAGCACGGGACGGAGCCGGGAGGCTCCCGCTTCTACGCAGGCCTCTCCCACGGATAAACCGGCGCGTACCAGCTGGTTCGTGTAATCCACCAGCACAATGCCGGTATTCACCACAATGCCGGAAAGCATGATGATCGTAACCATGGTAAACATATCCATGGTCTTGCCGGTAATAAGATAGATAAATACCACGCCGATAATGATAAGTGGTATCGTACAGAGGTTGATAAAGGGACCTTTAAAGGATTCAAATTGGGCCGCCATAACGCCAAAGACCAGCAATCCCGCCAGGGACAATACAAGGCCAAGGGTTACAAGCATTTCCATCGTTTCTTTCCAGGCGCCGCCAAAATCCAGCCGCACCCCCTCGGGCACGGCAAAACCCGTTTCCAGGGCTGTCTTGATGGCGGCGTTTACATCGTCACCCCGGCTTCCATCGTTGATCATGCCGGTAATATGGATGGTACGGGTTTGGTTTTCCCGCTTGATGTTGATGGGCCCCGTACTTTTTTCAAGGGCGGCAAAGTTTGCCAGCGGAACAAGCTGACCGCCGCCGCCGGAAACCCGTATAAGATCCAGGTCCGGCAGTTTTGAACGGTCTTCTTCCCGCAGGAGCAGACTTACCGTATATTCGCCCGCCGAAGCGCGGTAGGTGGTGGCATCCACACCGTTCATGGCGGCGTAAATTTCGTTGGCCACGGCGTTTACGCTAAGGCCGAATTCGTAAGCGCGATCCCGGTTAATAACAACCTCAACCTGGGGAATACCTTCAGTAAGGTCGATAGTAAGTTCTCCCGCGGAGGGTACATCCCGTTTGATAAGCGCGGTAATTTCCCGGGCGGCGTCCAGGCCTGTTTCAATATCATCACAGTGGAGGACCAGATCAATGTCGTGGTCATTGCCAAATCCATCGTCGGCGCTAAAGGTAAAAACCGCCCCGGGGAATTCGCCAAAACGGGAACGCAATTTCTGTTTCGCCGTATCCGCTGTATCGCCGCCTTTTATGTTAAGATCAAGCAATACCGTAAGGGAGCCCATGTTACCGCCCGTCATACCGGCGGACCTCCGGTTTCCGCCAGAACCGGAACCCACATCCACAATGATATTTTTTGTTCCCTTGATTTCCGCCAGCGCCATGTCCTGCAGGCGGAGCATCGTCTCCCGGGTTTCTTCGTAGGGTGTACCCAGGGGCAGTTCCACTTCAAGGGTTACCGCATCTTCGGCCATCTGAAAGTCCATGACAATGTTCATCCGGGTAAAGGCGAGCAGAGATCCCGCAAACGCCGCTGTTACCAGGATTACCGTAACAAGCCGGTGGTTTACCGCCGCCTGCAGCACCCTGCGGTAAGCCCCGGTAAGCGCATTAATTGCATTTTCAATTACCCTGTCGGCTTTTTTAAGGAAGCTGTTTTTGAGGGGTTTCTGGGAACGGGTGGAAATGGGCAAATAATGGCTTGCCAGCACCGGCACCAGAAATACCGCCACCGCAAGGCTTACGGAAAGTGAAATGCCCAGGGTAAAAATCATATCCTGGAATGTCTGACCTATCATGTCCAATCCATCCTTAAAAAGGATGATGGGAATAAATACACACAGCGTGGTAAGGGTGGACGCCGTAATGGCGGACAATACTTCGTTGGTTCCCAAAATGGCCGCGGCCTTTGGGTTTTCCCCCTTTTCGCGGTAATGGTAAATATTTTCCAGTACCACTATGGACGAATCCACGATCATGCCGATACCGAGTATAAGACCAATAAGGGTAACAAGATTTATCGTAAGGCCCGCAAGGCTCATGGCGCCAAAGGTAGCGAATATTGAAACAGGAATGGATATACCGATGATAACGGTACTGCGTATATTCCGCAGAAAAAGAAAGAGGATACATACCGCCAGAGCAGCGCCGATAATGGCGGAACTCATCACTTCGTTTAACATATCACGGATCATGCCGGTTCCGTCTTCGATAATTTTGATGCTAACCCCCGGCGGGAGCAAAGCTTCAATTTCCACGATACGTTCGTAGACCTGGTCCGCGATGGCGACAGAGTTGGCGCCGCTTTGTTTGGTGATGGAGATATACACCCCTTCTTCACCGTTGATGAATACCGAAGCTTCTTCGTCCCGGTACCCCATGCTTACCGTGCCAAGGTCATTAAGCCGGATGGCCGCCCCTCCCGCCAATGCCACTACGGTATTGCCAATGGCCTCCACCGATGCATATTCGCCTGAGGTACGCAGCTGGTAACTGCGGCCCGCATCGGTGATGGAACCGGCGCCCAACTCAAGGTTTTGTCCCGCCAGGGTTCCGGCGATACCGGTAATGGTAAGGCCATAGGCTTCCAGCCGGTTTTGCGACAGTTCCACCCGGACAATCTGTTCCTGGCCGCCCTGTACCGAAGTGGAGGCAACACCGTTTATTTGTTCAAGGCGGCTTTGTACCATGTCTTCTGCGATACGCCGCAGTTCGTTCCGTTCCTGGGGGCCCTGTACGGCAAGCCGGAGTATGGGCATTGAATCAAATCCCAGCTGTTGAATCACCGGACTTTCCGCCGCGGCGGGCAGATCACGCCGAACTCCTTCAAGCCTGTCGCGCATTTCGTTTACTTTGTCGCTTATGTTTGTACCGTAGTTGAATTCAAGCTGTATAATGCTTAGATTTTCCTGGGACAAACTGCTTATTTTTTTGACACCGCTTACATTAACCAGCGCCGATTCCAGCACTTTGGTCAGGGCTTTTTCCACCGTCTCCGGCCCCGCGCCGGGGTATACGGCGGATACGGTTACCACCGGTATATTGATTTTTGGCAGGAGGTCAACGGCGATACGTCCGGACAGGTACAAACCGATGACGGCAACCAGGACAAAAACAACAAGCCACAGTACCGGGCGTTTAACGACAGACTCACTCAGATTCATGCTGACCCCTTACCGGTATTAGATCTTTCCGCCTGCAATACGTACTGCAGAACCGTCGATTAAAAACTGCTGGCCCTGGACAACCACCCCTTCGCCGCCGGAAAGTCCCGCTGTTATTTCGGTTATACCGTCAATGGTTACTCCCGTCTCCACCGGCCGGCGGATCACCGTGCCGGTTTCCGGCAGCCCCGGTTTAACCACAAACACAAAGGTTCCTTCCCGGTTTTCCACCACCGCTTTCCGGGGCACGGTTACCACATCGGGGTATTCCAGGGTATTAAGGCGTACGCGGACAAACATTCCCGCTTCGGGGCCGACGTCCGCCTCGTCAAAGACCAGGACGATTTTTTTGGTACGGGACTGGGGGTCAATATCGGGAGCCGTTTCACTTATTGTGGCGGCGAAGGTTTTACCCGGATATGCCTCGAGGAATACGCCGGCGTTTAGACCGGTCCGCAAACGGCTTACTTCCCGTTCGGGGATACGCGCTTCAATTTCCAGCCGCCCCGCCGCTCCGGCAATCCGGGCGATGCAGTCTGCGGGAGACACGCTGGCGCCCGCCGCAAAATTCACCGCGTTAACCGTACCGGAGATGGGCGCCCGCACCGGACTGGGCAAATAATTCAACCCCGGCTTTGAGGGGTCTACCTCGGCAATAATCTGTCCCCTGGTAACCTTCTGGCCCAATCCCACTTTGAGGGACACCAGTTTTCCCGCCATATCGGGAAGTACCTCCACGGTCTGGCTGTTTACGATAGTGCCGTTTACCTCAAGATAGGCCTGCAGGGTTTGCCGTTCCGCCAGAACGGTTTTTACCGGAGCGGCCTGTACCGTTTCTTCCTGGACCGCCGGAGCGCTCTCTGCCAGGAGGGCCGGGGCAAAAACCAGTGCCGCCGCCGCCAGGATAATTCCCATGCAAAAAAACGCTTTTTTTATGGTTTTCTTTTGTTTCGTACTCATTTTCAACTCCTTCAATAATGCCTTAGTTCTTAAGACAAGCGGAGGGTAAAAATATTTTGTTACCCTTTTGTAAGTAAAGCTACTAGAGGGTTGTAAACTGGCTGTCAATAAAAGGTCAATTTTTTGTCAACATCCCCCGCTTGACAAAAAAATCGAATTTCCCTAGACTGGCACAGTCAAGCTTTCTTTTAAGAAAACGGCTTTCTTTTAAGAAAACGGCTTTCCTAAAGAAAAGCAATTGACGGTTTTCAGGCAGCTTTCCACGCTTTGTGCCGCATATATGCAAACGCATTAATGTGTCCGCATCCGCGTAAAAGAACTCCACACATTATTATTTTTTCTCAAGGAGCAAACATGGAAAGCGTTCAGCAGAACAACTATCTTCTTACGGAACCGGTGAAAAAACTTTTACCGAAGTTCATTGTTCCGTGCGTCATTTCACTGATCATCTCGTGTCTTTACAACATCGTTGATCAGATCTTTATCGGCAATAGTTATCTTGGCTATTTGGGCAACGCGGCAACAGGTATAATCTTCCCCATTACCGTAGTCGGCTGGGCCTTGTCGTTGTTATTCGGCGATGGCGCGGCGGCGTATTTAAGTTTGGCCCAGGGAAGCGTGGCCATACATGGCCTTAATACCAAAGACCTTGGTAAAACAATCGCCAACAGTATTTTGTTTTCGTTCCTGACAGGTCTTGTGCTGATAGTTATAAGTTATATGGCGGGGGATGCAATACTCTACTCCCTCGGTGCGACCGAGATGACCATTGAATTGACACGCGATTACGGCCATATCATTTTTATTATGATCCCGCTGGCGCTGGCGCAAAACACCATGGCGGGAATTATACGCGCCGATGGCAGCCCCCGTTACGCTATGATGGCAATGGCGGTGGGCGCGGTGCTGAACATTATCTTGGACCCCCTCACGATTTTTGTGTTGGGCTGGGGTATTAAAGGTGCGGCTTACGCGACAATTTTCGGGCAGTTTGTGAGTTTTGTTATATGCGCGGTTTATCTTCGGAAAAGCAAAATGTTTCGCCTCCGCGCCGCCGATTTTATTCCCAATCTGAAATCGGTCTCCCGCGTTTTGCCCCTGGGCGGATCAAGTTTTCTCACGCAGATTGCCATTGTCATTGTTACCGTGGTAAATAACAAACTTCTCGTGTCTTACGGTGCGCTCTCGCCATATGGCGCGGATATTCCACTTGCCGCGTTTGTCGTTATTATGAAACTGTTCCAGATCATTATTAACATCGCCATCGGTATTGCGGCGGGAGCGCAGCCGGTTATCGGTTTTAACTACGGCGCGAAACACTATGACCGTGTGCGCGAGGCATTTAAATACGTGATGTTTTGGACAATCACCACAAGCGCGATAGCGACAATAATATTTGAGGTATTCCCCGGCGCCTGTGTTGCACTTTTTGGAAGTGACGGCGAACTTTACACCGCGTTTGCCGTGCAGTGTACGCGCATTTATCTAGCCCTTATTATTTTTACCTGCGTTCAAAAAGCCTGCGCCATATTCCTGCAATCAATCGGCAAGGCAAGCGCGGCAATCCCGCTTTCCATAATTCGGGATGTTGTCTTTCTTATCATATTCACCTTCGCGCTTCCTGCGTATTTTGGCGTTACAGGCATTTTCTGGGCCGCGCCGCACGCGGATATTTTTGCCATGATTATTACGGTTATTGTAGTTCTGCGCGTGTGGAAGAGCTTAGGCAAGGCGCAAATGGGAAAACTAAAGGAAATCGAAAACGCGGAACTCAAAATGTCCCATCCGGGTGTTATTATCACCATTGCCCGTGAACATGGCTCTGATGGCCGCCTTGCAGGTCAACTGGTCGCCGGAAAACTGGGAATCCCCTGTTATTATAAGGAGATGACTTCTCTCGCGGGAGAGGAAAGCGGCCTTGCCTCGGAATTTATTTCCCATATCAACTCCGCTTCTCCCGCCCTTATCCGCGATATGTATTTGGATACCGATGTCGTTCAGCAGGCGATTATCGCGCAGGAAAAAACAATTCAAAAAATTGCTGATGCGGGTTCTTGCGTGATTGTGGGACGCGCCGCCGATTATGTGTTAAAGGGCAATGAAAATCTGGTTCGTGTATTTATTCACGCGCCGGAAGAATACCGGATTAAACGGGTGATGCAGGTTTACGGCGTCACTGAAGATGAGGCACGGAAACAAACCCACGCGTTAAACGCCGCCCGCGCCGCGTATTATAAACACCTATCCGGCAACGTTTGGGGCGATTCCCGCCAATACGAATTGTGCATCGACAGTTCAAGAGGCGCGGAAAGTACCGCCAATGCCATTTGTGAGTATGTGAAGCATTAAGGAAAACCATCATCATGTCCGAAAACAGCTAGTATTTCCTGTCGTCTGTGGTATTATGGGCTTTGGAGGTCAGGATGAATAGAATCTTGCCTGCAAAGGCTTGCTATGCCGCGCTTTCCGCTCATGACACCCGTTTTGACGGACGCTTTTTTGTCGGCGTTTCCAGTACCGGTATCTATTGCCGCCCCATATGCCGGGTAAAAAGGCCCAGGGCGGAGAACTGCTCATATTATATCAGCGCCGCTGCGGCGGAGGCGGCAGGGTATCGGCCCTGTCTTAAATGCCGTCCCGAATTAGCCCCCGGCCTGGCCCCTGTTGATATGACCGGAAGGATCGCGCGGAAGGCTGCCGCCATGATCGAGGAGGATTGTCTTTCTGATAGCAGCATCGCGCAGCTTGCCGATTCTTTAGGTGTTACCGACAGGCATTTGCGGCGTATTTTTTCTGCTGAATACGGCGTATCTCCGGTGCAGTATTTACAGACCCGCAGGCTGCTTCTGGCAAAACAATTACTCACCGACACGGCGCTTTCCATCACCGATGTTGCCTTCAGCGCCGGATTTGGTTCCCTGCGAAGGTTCAACGATCTTTTTAAAAAACGATATAAACTCAATCCCCGGGAATTGCGCAAAAGCACCGATACCGGCAGGGATAAAAACAGTAATGCCTTTTCCCTTCTGCTTGGCTATCGTCCCCCCTATGAATGGGATACTCTTCTTTCCTTCCTGTCAAAAAGGGGAATCCCCGGAGTTGAGCATGTAAGTGATAACGCCTATCACCGCACGGTGATTATAAAGAAAGGAAAAACCGTATACAGAGGATGGATTTCTGTTTCCCATGTTGAGAAAAAAACCGCCCTCTCGGTAACCATCTCCTGTTCCCTCCTGCCCGTTTTACCAAAGGTGGTTTCAAGGGTACGGCTCCTTTTTGATGTTAATTCAGACCCATTGGGAATTTATGAAAAAATAAAAACAATGAATAAAATATCCCCCGGTTTAAGCGCACCGGGAATTCGTCTGCCCGGTTGTTTTGATCCCTTTGAGATGGGTGTGCGGGCGGTATTGGGACAGCAGATAACCGTAAAAGCGGCGTCTACTCTTGCATCCCGTCTTGTGCTTGCCCTGGGAACAAAAATTGATACTCCCTTTGAATTTCTTACCCATACCTTTCCGGCAGCAGAAGATATTGCGCGTCTGAGCCTCCCCATTGAAAATCAGCTTGGCCCCCTGGGCATAACATCTGCCAGAAGCCGTTCCATTTTTGCGTTAGCGGAAGCTATGGTAAACCGCAGCATCACACTTTCCCAAAGTTCGGAAATTGAAAGCGAAATGCAAAAACTCCAGGCCCTTCCCGGTTTTGGCACATGGACTGTTAATTATATCGCCATGCGGGCCCTTGCCTGGCCGGATGCATTCCCCCATACGGATTATGGAATTAAAAAAGCCCTCCCCGGTATGAAAGAAACTGAGCTGTTAAAATTGGCGGATACCTGGCGCCCCTGGCGCGCTTACGCGGCGATCAATTTATGGAATTCATTGGAACATAAAGATGGAAAAGGAGTTGAACAATGATCTACACTACTACCCTTAAAACACCGCTGGGACCAATAACCGTGGCGGCGGAAAACGAAGCCTTGATCGGCTTATGGTTTTTTAATCAGAAATATTACCCCGTACAGAAATCAGCATGGATTGAAAAATCGGATTATCCGCTTTTTAAATCCCTGGACGCATGGCTGGGTGATTATTTTTCTGGGAAAAATCCCAGGATTGATTTTAAACTGGAGCCGGAGGGGACAGTTTTTCAAAAAAGAGTGTGGAAAAAGCTTT
>BNVB01000051.1 GCA_025997795.1 Spirochaetia bacterium
CTTGGCAGGATAAACATATGCCTGTAGACAGCTTTGCGCCGAACGGCTGGGGCTTGTACAATATACACGGGAACGTGTGGGAATGGTGCTGGGACCGGTATGGGGCGTACTCGGCCAGCAGCCAGACAAACCCCCCGGGCCCCACCACAGGAACGAACCGCGTGTTGCGCGGCGGGTCGTATTGGGAATGGGGGCAATCCCTCCGTTCGGCAACGAGGAAGGTACGTGAACCGGAAGCCTACGACTGCGCGTATGGGTTCCGTGTGGTGAGCAAAGTCCAGTAAAAGATTGCGGCTTTTGTCCTAACGGTTTGCCATAGGCAAATCGTTACGGAGGCTGTCCGGGAAGTAATTCCCGGACAGCTTTTTTTTTGTCATCAACCATGCGCATCAACTATGCGGGCGGATTTACAAATCCCTCCGTCCGGGTTATTCTTACTACATGAAAACCACCCTGCTCCACTCCTGGCACGAAACGGCCGGTGCCCGCTTTGCTCCCTTTGCGGGTTTTGATATGCCCATCCAGTATAAAACCGGGGCAGTGGAAGAACACCGGCTGTGCCGCCGTTCGGCGGGGCTTTTTGACATTGACCACATGGGTCAGTTCCTTGCGGCGGGGCCCGGCGCCGGATCGGCCCTTTCTGCCCTGGTTTCGGGGGCAATCCTTGATATGGAAAACGGAGAAGCCCGGTACAGCCTGCTCTTAAACGAAGCGGGCGGCGTTATTGACGATCTTTTTATCTACCGGCTGGGAAAAAGCGAAGACCCCGACGGCCCCTGGTTTGTGGTGGTTAACGCAGGAAACCGGGAAACCGATTATGCCTGGTTTACCGGTAAATTACCTCCGGGCACGCTTACCGATATATCAGAAGATACCTACATGATCGCCGTCCAGGGCCCCCGGGCGGTGGAGCTGCTCGATTACTTGGCGGCACAAAAACCGGCGGATGTTCCGGCGCTCCCGGCTGCAAGCGACCCTGCAATCTGCTCAAGCTATAATCTTGCTGTACCCAAGGCCGCCTCGGTCTCTGCAATAAAACGGGCGCACATAGCGGAACTGAGTCTGGCGGGTATTCCCGTTCTGGCGGGCCGTACGGGGTATACCGGGGAAGACGGGGCGGAACTGTACTGCAAGACCAAAGCGGCCCTGCCCCTCTGGGAGGCCCTCTTAAGCGGAGCCGCTGCCGCAAACATAGAGGCTGGCCCTGTGGGACTGGCCGCCCGGGATTCCCTCCGCTTTGAAGCGGGTATGCCCCTCCACGGCCACGAGATAAGCCCCACGATCACTCCCCTGGAAGCGCTTCTTTCCTGGGCCTGCGACTTTACCAAGGACTTTACCGGCAAAGAAGCGCTCCTGGCCCAAAAAGCTGCGGGGCTTAAACGAAAGCTTGTTACCGTAACTGTTTCCGGCGGCGTACCCCGGGAAGGTTACCGGGTGCTCAACAGCGCGGGGCTTGAAATTGGTACGGCGGCGGCGGGGCTGTTCTGTCCCACCACAGGAACCTATTCGGCCAATGCCTTTGTTCCGCCGGAATATGCCGCCGTGGGAACAAAACTGGCGGTAGAAATTCGGGGCAGCGCCAAAGAAGCGGAAGTGATCAAGCGGCCCCTCTATGTGCCGGTATACCGGCGTTAAATCAAACAACACAAAGGAAGGATCGTATGAAAGTGGATCAAAACGCCCGGTACCTTAAAAGCCATGAATGGGCCCGGAAAGACGGAAACCTTATTATCGTGGGAATTTCCGATCATGCACAGGACAGCCTGGGGGACATTGTTTTTGTGGACCTTCCCAAACCGGGGGAAAGCTTTAAGGCCGGAGCGGTATTTGGGGTGGTGGAATCCACCAAGGCCGCCAGCGATCTGTATCTTCCGGTAAGCGGGAAGATCAGCGAGGTAAACAGCGCCCTTGTACCGGCCCCGGAAACGGTAAACAAAGACTGTTACGGCGAAGGGTGGTTTGTCAAAGTGGAACCGGAAAACCCCGCAGAATTCGATACCCTGCTGGATCCCACGGAATATGAAAAAATCGCCGCAGCGGAGGAATAGGTGCCCTACATCCCCATAACCCGGACCCAAAAAGACGAAATGCTCCAAACCCTGGGGGTCGCTTCTTTGGAAGATCTTTTTTGCGAGATCCCCAAAGATTTCCGCTTCCCCCTCCTTAAACTTGATGAAGGGCTTGGCGAAGCCGAAGTGCTGCGGGAAATAACAGCGCTGGCGGAGCGGAACCTCCATGCGGGAAAAGCCCGGTGGTTCCTTGGCGCGGGGTGTTACAACCACTTTATTCCCGCTGCGGTGGGCGCCCTGGCAAGCCGGGGCGAATTTCTTACCGCCTACACTCCCTACCAGCCGGAAGTAAGCCAGGGAACCCTCCAGGCTATCTTTGAATACCAAAGTATGATTGCCGAGCTTCTGGGCATGGATGTGGTAAACGCCGGACATTACGACGGCGCCGCTGCTCTGGCGGAAGCGGTTATCATCGCCCTTAAACAAAAGGGCGGAGCCGCCGGACAGCGGATACTCGTTCCGGCGGCGTTACATCCCGAATACCGGGAGGTGCTTACCGTTTACCTTGCCGCCTATGAACCGGTAATCGAAACCTATTCAGGTGATCCGGCGGCGGCGGTGTCCGGCGAAATTGCCTGCCTGGCGGCAGCCTATCCTGATTTTTTTGGGACGATCCCAAACCTAAAGGGAGCCGCCGAAACGGCCCATGCCGCGGGGGGCCTTTTTATTGTTCACGCCGATCCGGTAATGCTGGGTCTTTTTAAAAGCCCCGGCGAATACGGCGCGGACATCGTTACCGCCGAAGGCCAAAGCCTGGGGAACGACATGAACTACGGCGGCCCCCTCTTGGGGATCATGGCAGTTACAAAAGATCTGATGCGGAAGATCCCCGGCCGTATTGTGGGAGAAGCTAAAGATGCCCAGGGCAGACGGGGTTTTGTGCTTACCCTTTCCGCCCGGGAACAGCATATACGCCGGGAACGGGCGGTATCCAACATCTGTTCCAACCAGGGCCTCTCTATGCTCCGATCCTGTATTTACCTGGCCCTCCTGGGAAAGCAGGGCCTCCGGCACATCGCCGAACTGTGCTGGCACCGTTCCCACTATGCTGCGGCGCAGATAGCCGCCCTGCCGGGTTTTTCCGCGGCAGGAAACTTCTTTAAGGAATTTACCGTCAAACTGCCAAAACTTCCCGCCGGCCGGACACAGGGTGATGCGACAGCGGAAACTGTCTGTTCCGCCCTTGCCGCCAAAGACATAACGGCGGGACTTCCCCTTTCCCGGTATTTCCCCGAACGAAAAAACGAACTCTTGGTTTGTGTAACCGAACAAAATTCCAGGGCCGACATTGATTACCTGGTAAATGCCCTAAGGGAGTTTTATCTATGAGCAGCGCTTCCATCTCCAACATATCAACCCCGCTTCTAATAGAAGAAAGCGCAAAAGGCCGTTTAGGAGCCGTACTGCCAAAGTGCGATGTGGAAAAAACAGCCCTGCCCCAGGATCTGATCCGGCAATCGCTGGAACTGCCCGAACTGGACGAAGCTTCGGTGGTCCGCCACTTTACCCGGCTTTCGCAAAAAAACTTTTCTGTCGACGGCCAGTTTTATCCCCTGGGTTCCTGTACCATGAAGTATAACCCCAAAATGAACGAAGAAGCGGCGGCCCAGCGGGGCTTCCGGTTTTCCCACCCGCTGGTTCAGGATGAATACAATCAGGGCAATCTGGAACTCTTGTACCGGCTCCAGGAAAGCCTGCGGGAAATAACCGGCTTTGAAGGCTGTTCTCTCCAGGGCGCCGCCGGCGCCCAGGGAGAACTGGCAGGAATTCTTATGATCCGCGCCTATCACCGCAGCCGGGGCGACACTCAACGCATCCGGGTGCTGGTTCCCGACTCGGCCCACGGTACCAATCCCGCTACCTGTACCATGGCAGGGTTTGTTACTGAAACAATCCCTTCGGATAAAAACGGAGCCGTGGACATGGATGCCCTGCGGGAAGCAGCGGGCGTTGGCGAAAAATCCGCCGCGGACAAGTCCACGACCCTGGCGGGGCTGATGATCACCAACCCCGGTACCCTGGGACTTTTTGAAAAAAATATCGTGGAAATTATCCGTATCATTCACGAAGCCGGGGGCCTTGTTTACGGCGATGGGGCCAACATGAACGCCCTTATGGGAATTGTCAAACCCGGCGAACTTGGTTTTGACGTGATGCACCTTAACCTGCACAAAACCTTTTCCACTCCCCACGGCGGCGGCGGCCCCGGTGCGGGAGCAGTTTTAGCGGGTAAAACCCTGGCGGTTTTTCTTCCCGGTCCGGTGGCAGTGCGGTCCGCAGACAGCGCCGGTTCCACATGGTTCCGCCTTGAACAACCCCCGTCTTCCATAGGGCGGCTTAAGGTATTTAACGGCAATTTTGCCGTCCTTGTCCGGGCCTATGCGTATATCCGCACCCTGGGAGCAGAGGGTCTGCGCCGGGCATCGGAATATGCGGTACTCAACGCCAACTATCTGCGCTTCCTTGTCAAGGAAAAGTACCCCACCCCCTACGGTGCAGACCGGCCCTGTATGCACGAATTTACCGCCTCCCCCGATTTGGGAAACGGTATCCATACCATCGACATCGCCAAGCGGCTGATTGATTACGGTTTCCACCCTCCCACGGTGTACTTCCCCTTAATCGTCAAAGAAGCTTTTATGGCGGAACCCACCGAAACAGAAAACCGGGAAACCCTGGAAGCCTTTGCTGCCGCCCTTGTCTCCATTGCCGGGGAAGCCCAAACCAACCCGGAACTGCTTAAGGAAGCGCCCCGCCATACCCCCGTGGGAAGGCTTGACGAAACAGCGGCAGCCCGGAACCCCGTATTGCGGTGGTAGTTTTGTTTTAACACCTTTGGCGGGTTTTGGAAATTGCAGGATTTTCGGATTCTTTTCCGGCGTGCAGTATTACAACTGGCGATCCTTAACGGAAGATACATTGTTTCCGCCCCGCCCGCTGTGATATACTCTTTCCGTGGGACACAAAATCACCGTCTCGGAACTGACAAACCTTATCAGGCAAAATCTTGAAAATGCCTTTCCCCAGCTTGTTGTTGAAGGGGAAATTTCCAACTGCAGGCCTTCCAGTACGGGGCACCTGTACTTTTCTTTAAAAGATCCGGGGGCCAAGATTGACGGGGTGATGTTCAAAAACCGTATTCCCTTTCTCGACTTTGAACCCCGGGACGGTATGCTTATCCGTGTCCGCTGCCGCCTTTCGGTATATCCCCAGCGGGGAAGTTACCAGCTGGTCTGCGAAGATATGGAACTGGCCGGAGCGGGGGATATTCTGGCCATGCTGGAACAGCGGAAGCGGGCTCTCGCTGCGGAGGGGCTTTTTGATGCGGAGCGGAAAAGACCCATCCCCCGTTTTCCCGAAACAATTGCTGTGGTTAGTTCGCCCACCGGTGCGGCAGTGCAGGATATCCTTAACATTGTAAAACGCCGGGCCCGGGGTATCAGGGTGATTATCCTTCCCGCACCGGTTCAGGGAGCCGATGCGGCGCAGATTATCGCCCGGCGCATAGAACAGGCAAACCAATGGAAACTGGCGGAGGTACTTATTGTGGGGCGGGGCGGCGGCTCCCTGGAGGATCTGCTCCCCTTTTCGGAAGAGATTGTTGTCCGCGCTGTGGCGGATTCGGAAATTCCCGTTATAAGCGCCGTAGGCCACGAAATAGATAATGCCCTTTGTGATCTAGCCGCAGATCTCCGGGCCCCCACACCATCGGCGGCGGCGGAACTTGTCAGCGCAGAGCGGAGCGATACACTGGAACGAATTGGCAGCGTAAAAGAAGAAATGAAAGCCGCCATACAAAGGCGGCTTGAACGGGCCCGGCTTCTTGTGCGGCCATTCAGTATTGAAGATTTGGAACGCAGTTTTAGGGTGATCCTCCAGCCCGCCCTGGTTCGTTTTGATGATGCCAAAGAAGGCCTTGTTAACGCCCTTTCGGAACGTATCGACCAGTACCGAAGGCGGCTGGAAATTGCCGGAGCCGGGCTGGAAGCGGGAAGCCCCCTCTCAATACTGGAACGGGGTTTTTCGGTGGTGGTAAACGAACGGACCGGTACAATTCTTCGCCGGGGATCCGAAACAAAACCCGGCGACAGGCTCAAGATTAGGCCCCTGGAAGGGCTTGTATATGCGGTAACCGAAAAAATCACCGAGCGGAGTGAAGCATGAAAAATTTTGAAGAACGGCTGGAAAAACTTGAAACCTTGGGCGAAGCGATACGCAAGAGCGATATTCCTTTGGAAGATGCTCTAAAGGCATTTGAGGAAGGAATCAAACTGGCCCGTTCCCTGGAAAAAGATTTGGAAAAAATCGAAAGCCGTATCGAACTGCTCCTTAACGCCCCGGAAGCAAAGGTTCAGGAAACTCCGGAACTGGATCTTTTTGACAGCGAGTAAAAACCATGATACGGATACTGCCCCCGGAAGAAGCAAAAAAAATTGCCGCCGGTGAAGTTGTGGACCGGCCTGCGGCGCTGGTCCGGGAATTTATAGACAATGCCCTGGACTCGGGAGCTGCTTCGATTGAACTAAACATTGAAGGCGGCGGTATCGACAAGGTTGAAGTAATTGATAACGGTTCGGGGATGAACCGGGAAGATCTGGAACTCTGCGTTAAAACCCATGCCACAAGCAAAATACAATCCATGGACGATCTTTCCCGATCTACCACTCTGGGATTCCGGGGCGAAGCTCTGGCGGCGGCGGCGGCAACGGCCCGGCTGGAAATTATTACCAGTACCGACGGCAGAGAAGCATGGCGTCTGGAAACATCCCCTGATGGTCTGGAAACAGATAGTGTGAGGCTTACCCAAACCAGGCGGACCCGGGGTACCAGTATCCGGGCATCGGGGCTTTTTGATACAATTCCCGCCCGGAAACGTTTTCTTAAACGGGAAGCAAGCGAAGCTGCCCTCTGCCGTCAAATCTTTATCGAAAAGGCGCTGGCCTTTCCCGAAGTCTCTTTCCGTTTTACCCAGAACGGTCAGCTTAAGCTGCAGTTATTGCCTTACCGCGATTCCCCGGTAAGGGCTTTGCAAAAACGTTTTGGCGATATTCTGTTTGCTCCCCGTGAACGGGTTTTTCTCCATGGGGCTGAACAAGCGGGTCAGGGCTTCCGGGTAACGGTGATTTTCGGCGGACCCGAACTGTTCCGCCATGATCGCCGGCAAGAGTACATCTTTGCCAACAAACGGCGTATCCAGGACTACAGCCTTATGCAGGCTTTGGAATACGGCCTGGCAGGATTTTTTCCCAACGGGAGCCATCCGGTGGGTGCGGTCTTTGTGGAAGTGGACCCCGCCCTGGCGGACTTTAACATACACCCGGCAAAACGGGAAGTACGCTTTGCCGATTCTGGCGCTATCCACCACGGTGTTACAAAACTGCTGCGGGACTATGTCCGTGGAAGCGGCCGGGTTCTTGCAGAGTATGCCGCGGGTGTTGGAATGGATGCCGCGGATTCTGGAATGGATGCCGCAGAAGGTGGAATGGCCAACGTTTACCGTACACCCGAACTTGGTTTTGGTCCGGCTGATAAGCGGCCGTCCCGGTATTCCCCTTTGGGGAATACCTACAACCAGTCGCTGGCCATGGAAGCGCTGTTGGCCCGGCGGGATGAATTTACCGCCGCCGGATTTGCCGCAGAACCGGAAGTTTCCTACACACAGGAAACTGCACCCGGCGCTGTTCAGGCGGCGGGCGTGCCGACGGCGAGCGTGCGGCTTGTAGGCCGGGCCTTTGATCTTTTTATTATCGCCGAACGGCAGGGGCGCCTCTACCTTATCGATCAACATGCTGCCCATGAACGGATACTCTACAATCACTTTTTGTTAAAGCCCATTGTGACCCAGGAATTGCTGGTGGCCATTCCCTTTACCACATCCGGCGAAGAAGAAGACCGCTTTCTAAAAACCAAACAGGAAGAACTCAAGGCACTTGGCATTGTCCTTGAAAATACCGGCGGGTCCTGGTATATAGAAGCGCTGCCCGCAGGATGGAAAGAAAGCGACAGCGGAACCGTGGAAGAAATTCTTTCCCTGCGCAGCGCCGGAACCAACATGACCGAACGCTGGGCTGCAGCTCTGGCCTGCCGTGCCGCAGTAAAAGACGGTGACCGGCTGGACGACGGCGCCGCCCTGGCCCTGGCGGAAGCGGCCCTGGCCCTGGCGGATAAAGGCGGTATGCCACGGTGTCCCCACGGCCGGCCCCTTTGGGCAGAACTCTGCCGGGAAGATCTTTTTAAGGCAGTAAGACG
Organism: Spirochaetia bacterium; assembly: GCA_025997795.1. Taxonomy (GTDB): domain Bacteria; phylum Spirochaetota; class Spirochaetia; order Treponematales; family Breznakiellaceae; genus BNVB01. The sequence goes on from BNVB01000051.1 coordinate 8,319, forward strand.
AACAGAATAGATTGTCAGGAAAGCGCCGATAGGATACAGTTTTAGCCATGATCTTAAACATGGAACTGCTGCCCGCAGACCGGTACGGTTACGATTTTATTCCGGCGGAATACCTTCCGCCGGGTAAAGATGAATACTGGCTGCGGAATCTGCAATCTGCGGCGGTTTTTGGAGCGGAAGCGCCGTCACGGTACCGCTCCCTTACGGCGGATGAAATTGCCGCATTGGAAAAAAACGGCTGCTCTTCCGGCTGCTGGGCCGATGTCCTGGTAACGGATCCGTTTGATCCGACGCTGCTGCGGAATTCTTCGTTCTACGGCCTGGTACGTTTTGGTGTACTGGAAAACAAACTGCTTAAGTATCACGACTTTTTTGTTCCCGCAGGGATACGAAACAGTACGATTATTTCTTCTGATATCGGCGGCCATGTTTCAATCGAAGATTGTTCCCACATCTCCCATTATATCATCGGCGACCTGTGTATCCTTTCCCGGATTGACGAAATGGTAAGCACCAACCACGCCAAGTTTGGCAACGGAATCCTAAAAGACGGGGAAAGCGAAGATGTGCGGGTTTGGATCGACGTGATGAACGAAGCCGGAGGCCGGTCCATTCTTCCCTTTACGGGGATGATACCCGCCGATGCGTACCTCTGGGCCGCTTACCGGGATGATACAGTGTTGACGGAAAAACTTACAACCCTTACCCAGAAAACGGCGGGCACGGGATCATTACCCTCTGGCGGAAAAGACGGACCCGCACCCAATTGCCGGGGGTTTTATGGAACTATTGGGGCAGGCACCGTGATCAAAAGCTGCCTTATTATCAAGGATACCGCCGTGGGAGAAGGGGCCTATATCAAGGGGGCGAACAAACTAAAAAACCTGACGATTCTTTCTTCTGAAGAAGAGGCAACCCAAATCGGTGAAGGGGTAGAACTGGTCAATGGAATTATCGGATACGGGTGCCATGTCTTTTACGGTTCCAAGGCGGTGCGTTTTGTTTTGGGAAACCGGTGTAACTTAAAATACGGCGCCCGGCTTATCCATTCGGTACTGGGGGATAATTCCACCGTATCCTGCTGCGAGATCCTTAACAATCTGGTTTTTCCCGTTCATGAACAGCATCACAACAATTCATTTCTTATTGCAGGTTTAATTGAAGGAATGAGCAACATGGCCGCCGGCGCTACCGTAGGGAGCAACCACAACAGCCGGGCCAACGATGGGGAAATCCGGGCAGGCCGGGGTTTTTGGCCGGGCCTTTCGGTAACCCTCAAACATTCAAGCCGTTTTGTTTCCTTTTGCCTTATCGTTAAGGGGGATTACCCCTACGAACTTAACATCACTCTCCCCTTCTCTCTGGTGAACAACAATGTCCGGGAGGACCGGCTGGAAGTAATGCCCGCCTATTTTTGGATGTACAACCTCTATGCCCTGGAACGGAATTCCTGGAAAACCCGCAGCCGGGATAAACGGACAAACCGGGTTCAGCGTATTGAGGCAGATTATCTTGCCCCGGATACGGCAGAAGAGATAACCAGGGCGCTGGAACAACTGGAAAGCTGGATGGCGGCGGCGGGAATGAAAGCGGAAGATCCCCGGCCCGCAGAAACGGCAAATGCCGGAAACAGTTCTCTGGATACGGCCGATAACGAAATAGATCCTGAATACGATTACAGCGCCCTTGTAAAAGAAGAAACCCTCTCCGCCGTTGGACTGGAGCGGCACACCAGGCCAACGGTGATCCTTAAACCCCGTAAAGCCGCCGCTGCCTACCGGGAAATGCTTTTTTATTACGGCATAAAAGCCCTGGCCCCGTATCTGGAAAAACAGTTTGCCGAAAAAAAATCTTTTGCGGCGGTCATTGCGGAACTGGAAAATCCGCCGGGTTCCAAAGGCCGGATAACGGATTGGGTAAACCTGGGCGGACAGATCATTCCAGCCTTCCGTGTCGATGAACTGCGGCGGGATATCCGTGAAGGAAAACTGACAAGCTGGGAAGGTATCCACAGCCGCTATGACGAAGCCGCCGCCGTTTATGAAAAAGACCGGGCCCGCCACGGCTGGGCGATTTTGGCGGAAGCCAAGGTGCAATCAGCTAAAACTACACCATCAGCTAAAACGGATTCTAACGCCCGCCATCCCTTAGCGGAGCCGGCGGCCTTTACGGCGGCGCTGGAAAAGGCGGTAAAAATCAGCCGGTGGATCAAAGAACAGGTTTATATAAGCCGGGCAAAAGATTTCCACGATCCCTTCCGGAGTATTACCTACCGGAACCGGGAAGAAATGGAAACGGTGGTTGGCCGGGCGGAGGACAATTCTTTTGTTAAACTGGCAGAAGAAAACCACCGGTACTTTGCGGAACGGGTAGAACAGCTTTGCGCTTTTGCGGAAAAAATGAGGCGCCACTAACCGGAACTAAAGCGCCCGCAGCACCGGTATTACCGCTTCGGTTAATTCAATAAGCGCCGGGAAATCCTCTTTTTCCAGGCGGACCGTTTCGCCGTCCATCTGGGCCAGAATGGGATACATACCGGTTAATAGAAGGCGGCTTGCGGTAAAAAGAAATGATTCCGGTTTGGTGATATGCTCCCCGGTGGTAAAAAGCCCTTTAAGGGCAATTTTTCGGAAAAGGGGCATCTGTTTGACGGCGCAGACATTCCGGTCGTCGGGCAGGATCATCTTGTGGGAACCGTAACTCCGGTGACCGCTTGCCCCCATGGCACAGAGGAGGATTTTTTCTTTGATGGTTTTTAGTTCTTTTCCTTTTTCGTCATAGACTTTTATTTCCATGGGGCCCACTTTGTAAATCCGGTCGTAGAGCAGGGCGGCGATATCAACCCACAGTTTGTAGGAATCGCCGGGAAGTTTGCCTTTCATCCGGTTGGTCATGTGAGTTACAAAAGCATCCAGTCCTACAGAAAGAATGTTGAATGCCAGAAAAGGTTTACCGGCGATTTCGGAGGAGCGGCTTGCGGGCCAGGTTTTACCCGAAGCGGTGGAAAGTTTGATACCCCGGGTAAGTTCAATATGGGTGGGATTAACAAGGAGTTTGAGGGCATTTTCCAGTTCCCATGTTTCGGCGCCGTCGTTCCCTGTTCCCAGAGGAAGGCGGAGTATGGCGCACCTGGACCGGAAGGTCGGCGGAGCATGGTAAATAGCCTGGAGCACCTCGAGGCTTGTACCATCTCCCCCGGCGGTAATAAAAAGATAAAAATGATCATTACCCGCCGCTTCTTTAAGCAAGGCCTCCGTTATAGTTACAGCATGGCCCGGCCCGTTAGTGGGGATAAGCCCGAAGGTTCCCAGGCTGCCGCTTTTTTGCTCCGCCAAAGATTGGCTGTAATCCGAGGGAGCGGCATCTTTGCGAGGATTCCTCTTTAGAGGATAGCCGGGATTCCTCTTTAGAGGATAGCCGGGATTCCCGGGATTCCGCCGTACCGTTTCCAGCGCCGCAGCCAGGGCTGCTTCGTGTTTTTTCCAGCGGCGGTGTATGGTGAATCCCCCGGCGCCAGGATTGGCAATGATAGTCCAACGCAGGGTACGATCCGGAGCAACAAGGCTGTATTTTACCAACTCCGCCAGTGCTGCGGCAAAAACATGAAGTTTCCGGATCTCATGGGTAATCATAAAGTTATTATATCTCCCGGATAAAACGTTGTCTTAATCCGTATCATAGCTGCGGCTTTTTCTTGCAGGTTTCCGCCCTCCAGGGCCATGGCGCCCAGGATGGCATTTCCCGCAAGTTCCGCGTCTGTTATTTCCGGCAGATGGAGAACCCTGCCGCTGATATCGGCCTTGTACTGGTTCCACCGGGTATCGGAAGCCTGGCCGCCGGAAAGGGTTAACTCCTTTATCTTGCGGCCCGATTGTTCCAGATTGTCCAGACCGTTAAGAAAAGCGCGGCCCATGGTTTCCAGCACCGGTCTTCCCGGATGGTTTGGCGAAGCAAGGATCTCTCTCAAGAGCGCTGCATGGGGTTTTTCTGTTTGGCCGCTGGAAACACGGTAGTCGTCAAAAAGTTTTCCCGATTGGGTGATCACCGCCCCCAGGTTCCAAAGGCCTTCGGCTGCACCGGGAAGAAAACGCAATCCCGGCACTTCTTTGGCAGACCCGGTAATGCAGAGGTTAATTCCCTCGGAACTGCCGGTCCTGTCGCAAACCGCACCGTCCTTTAAGGTTCCCGTACCAACAAGGGCCATAATAAAATCCGAAGCCCCCGCCACAATGGGGATCCCCGGCGGAAGAAGGCCCCTTACCGCAGAGGAGCTACTCTGCCCCGCCGCACATGCCGCCGGGTCCAGGCTGCCTATCACCGTTCCCATGGTTACAAAAGACGGAAAAAGTTCCCGCTCTATTCCCAATGCAGCGCATTGGGTTTTGTCCCAATAATAGTTTTCATAAGCGGGATGGGGAAGAACCGTTACCGGCCGGGCTCCAAGCCGCCAGGAAAGCCACTCCTGGGGAGAAAAAAAATACCGCAGTTTTGCAAAGGAACCGGGATTGGCTTTTCTAAAAGCTTCGGCCTTGGCAAGAAAAAAAGAAGGCAAATATCCGCCGGAAAACTTCCCGCCGGGAGAATTCCCACCGGGATACTCTATCCGCAGCGGCGCTTCATACCAGTAAACCGGAACAAGGCTTTCAAGGGCGCCGTTTGTTTCCACCACCGGAACCAGGGTCGGCCCGTTGCCGGAAATAACCACTGCCCCTGCGGCTGGAATTGATACGCCGGATCTTGATACAGCGGCAGCAAGTTGTTCCGCAGCGGCAAAAAAAGCGGCAAGCCAGCGCCCGGCGGGATCCTGGGCCGCACCATAGGGAATACGAACAACAGCATGGAGAAATCCGGCGGTATCAATAAGTGCGGCTTTAAGGGAACTGGATCCGATGTCAGCACAGTAAACCAAAGCCACGGATAAATCCTTAGGGGGTTTCGGCGAGGAGCCGTTCAATCACTTGCCGGTTATCCAGGAGGGAAGATACCGACAGATCCTGATGGAGCCGGTAAATTGTTCTGGCAAAGAGTTTACTTACGTTTACCGAAATATACCACTCTTTTTTTAGCAGCTCTTCGTGGTATACCGCATTGGTTCCTATAATGCGGTAAAATAGTCCCTCCCGGTAGGCGGCATCAAAATAACGTATCGCATCGCCGGAAAAAAGCGGCAGGCTGATGGCAGCGATCACCTTTCGCGCTCCCTGCTCTTTAAGAAAACCCATGGCCTTAAGCAGCGTACCGCCGGTACCCAGAATATCGTCTGCCATAAAAACCGTTTTATCTTTTACACTGCCCAAAAGCCGTATCTCGGAAATGTTGTTTTCCCCCGCGTCCTTGCTTACCCGGGAATAATCCCGCTCCTTGTAAAGCAGCGCCAGGGGTTTTTTAAAACTGTTGGCATAAAATTTATTCCGGTCCACCGCCCCTGTATCGGGAGAAACTACCACAAAATTTCCTTCCTGGATTTCGGGAATTTTTGAAAGCGCCCGGATAATCTGATAACTGGCATGGAGGTTTTCAAAACCCATGGTCCTGAATGAATTGGAAAGTTCCCGGGAATGGATGTCCAGGGTTAAAAGCCGGTCCACCCCCAGGGATTCCAGCATGATCCCAATGCGGCTTGCCGTAAGCCCTTCCCGGCCCTTGCGTTTGTGCTGCCGAGAATAGGGATAGTTGGGAAGCACCATGGTAATACGTTTTGCCCCGGCCAGTTTAACAGCGTCCACGGTTACAAAGATCGTCATTAAATGATCGTTAATGGAAAGCGCCCGGGATATACCGCCGTAAAAATCAAGGGTATGGCGGTTTTCCGTATCCTCCACGATGTATAAATCTTTACCCCGTACCGAATCAAGCAGTTCCGCCTTAATTTCGCCGTTGGCAAAAAGGGTAAACCGTGTATTTACCTTAAAGCGCGGCGGATGAAAAGCACCACCCTGAGAGCCCAGAGAATCCCCAGAAGGATTTTTTTCTGCCTTTTTAGATTTTTGGTGATAGCTATGCTTGAGATGGGCAATTACCTCATCGGCAAATGCCTCTCCCCCGGGACAAGCCAGAACAGCAAGTTTTAACAGATCTGCACAACCCATTACCGTAAGCATACCACAAAAAGTGCAGCGAGTCTAGTATTTCCGAACAATTCCCCGTTTTTTTTCAAGCCCTGGCGAAGCGGCTTTTGGGCCCGGTTTATTAAAGACATCTTATCCCAATACTCCACGCTGCATCGCCAAATATACTTTCTGCGCCGATTTACAAACTGCCATACGAAGCTCCGTCAAAATTTGTTCATCCGGGTCAATGCCGATAGGTTTCAATTTGTTTTGAAGCCGCGTATAGTGTCCGGTATATGCTATGTGAAATGAATCATTCGGCATATCTTTATATCTGAACGGAGCACGATGCGGATGAGTATTTTCGGCACCTTGATACATCACGGTGTCCTTTACGGCCTTAAGACTTAGAAACGCATCGTCAAAATCACGCGCCGCAGATTGATAACTTGCTCGTCCAATTTTTTCTTCAGTTCTGGCGCCTTCAAGTTCCTGATTGATAAAGGAATATTCGACGAGCAGCATGAGTTCCGGGTCGCCGCTATCTTTGACTTCGGAGAAAATCTGTTTAGCAAGTTCCAAGCCCTTAGCCAAATTTTCCCTACCTTCTTCGGCTTTACCCGTTGTACGCAGACCAATACGGCCGTCCGCAATATCACTTACTGCCTTTACTATCCCAATTGTTAAGCCAGTCTTTTCCATACTTTGCCTCCACTTCTGCCATATTCCAACCACAAGTTTTTAGGAAATCCTTGCCCCAATCGACTTTTTCCATGAGGATTCTAGCCATATAAGCCGGCATCGGTTTTGTTTTGGCCAGCGCCAATGCTTCTTCCTTTTTACCTTCTTCTTCCAAACGTGCGCATTTAACGCCGATTGCAAGCCGTTCATCCAATGTCATTAAACGATTTTCTGCCATAAAATGTCTCCTGTGTAAAATGAACCAATACATCATCGGGATAAATCTTGGCAAATTTGGCCATATACTTATCTGAAAATGCATCTTTTCGTTCCATAATTGAATATAGATGCTGCCTTTTTTCTTTTGTCAATCTTCTTCTCCCAATTCCCCAATTACTTTAAACACTTGCTCAATCCGCTCAACAATGCGTTTTTGTTCTGCAAGTGGGGGAAGGGGGAAAAGATGGCTTACTATTTTCTCTTTTGATATATTGGGTTGTGCACCACCTTCACTCTTTTCTTCAAATGAGCTTTTCTGGGATAATAGAAAATAAAATAAATATTTGTTATAAACTCCTGTATGTGGCAAGCATGCACAACATGCCTGATTGGTAGCAGCTTCCATTGTTAAAATTCCAAGTTTACCAATAGTTGCACCATACATTGCAATAAGAACCGAGCCTATTGGATTTAATCGGACAGAAGTTTTTTCCAGGGCTAGGATTGTTATTTTTTCTGGGATTTCAGTTATATAATCATCATTTAGATCACCTGTCTTTAACCAAGGTATCGTTCCATTATAGTAATATGCTGGATTATTTCGCGGCGGTGTTGCTCCTGATCCCCAATCCCCAACAAAACCCAGCCTAACCCACACCCACCCCCTCGGTAAATCATAAGGCACTTCATCTTCATTTATTGGCGGTATTGGCTTTTCCTGTCTGATTTTTCCTTTTTTTATCAAGCGCTTCTTTTCCGCTCGTATGCGCTCCAGCAAAACTCTTACCGACTCATCCCTGAGGTCTTGCGGTACGAGCTTTCCTTGAACAGCATCTTGAAGAACAGCTTTTTTAAGTAATTCCGGGAAATTTGCATTAAGCGTGGTAAGTTTCTGTTCTGCTTTATCATAGTCTCCAACAAGAGGCATCAATTTTTCAATTTTAGTGACTATACGTTTTTGTTCGGCAAGCGGGGGAAGAGAAAAAGGATGACTTATTATTTTTTTCTTTGATATATTTGGTTGAGCACCACCTTCACTCTTTTCCTCAAAAGAATGCTTTTGTGAAAAAAGGTAATAAAACAAATACTTGTTATATATGCCCGTAAATGGCAGACATGCACAACATGCTTGATTAGTAGTCGCTTCTATTTTTAAAATACCAAGTTTTCCAATGGTTGCACCATACATTGCAATAAGTACAGAGCCTATAGGGTTTAATCGTACAGATGTTTTTTCTAAAGCTAAGGATGTTATTTTTTCTGGAATATCAGTTATATACCCATCGTTTAAATCACCAGTTTTTAGCCAAGGAATCTTCCCGTTCTGATAAAATGCTGGATTATCTCGTGGCGGTGTTGCTCCTGCTCCCCAATCACCAATATCGCCCAATCTCACCCACTCCCACCCTTTCGGCAAATCATAAGGTATTTCATCATCTTTAATCTGCATAAATCTATGTGAATCTGCGGACCTTTTTCTTCCTTTTTCGCCTTCTGCGCCTTTGCGGTTTTTTTCTCTTTTTATTTTTTCCAGCAAAACACTCGCCGGTTCATCCTTTGGGTCTTGTGGTACAAGCTTCCCCTCTACCGCCATTTGCAGGATAGAGCTTTTAAGCTGCCTGGCTGTTACGCGGGGTTGGGTTTTAGTCATTCAATTCCCTTCTTCGCCTTTTTCTTTGCGGTTAAATATTCTTCTTGTTCAAGCAGTTTATCAAAGTCCGATTTGAACAGTCTGTCCTGCACAATGCGATATTTTTCATATTCGGTTTCCGCATGGAGTTTTGCTTGTTCGTGGGATATATACCCTGAATCGGTCAGAATCTCATTGCCGTTAAATTCTAAAAAACCATCGAGACGTTTTGCCCAGTCTTCCATGGACATGGGGATTTTCCGCTCGGCTTGCAGTTCCGCAAAGTCTAAATATACGGAAACAATACGCTCAAGGTAGTTCATTTCCTGTTCATTCAGGTAATTTTTGGCAATTACAACATCAGCTTTAATTATTTTACCTAGAGGCGCAGTCTCCCACGTTGTGAGCCCCATATTTTCCTTTTCTGCATTTGCACGTTCTACGATGAGTTCTGCGGCAGTATGCCTGTGAACCGCATAATGCAGTTTATTTTGAACCAGTTTAAAAAAGACTTGGGTCGTTTTTGCGTCTTTATCGTAATCGAAGGCTGTTGCGTATATATCCGTAACTTTTTGGTAGAACTTGCGCTCCGACAGGCGGATTTCACGGATATATTGAAGCTGACGCTCAAAATACTCATTTGTGAATAGATGACCTTTTTTTAAGCGGTCAACATCCATTGTCCACCCTTGTATGGTGTATTCTTTGACAATCTGCC
>BNVB01000052.1 GCA_025997795.1 Spirochaetia bacterium
GGCCACATGGCTTCCAATATATCCGGCGCCGCCGATTACAAGTATCTTCATAATACTGCCCCTTTACCAAGTATACTTGAGCAGGCGGGAAAATGCTATGCCAGCCGTGCCTGTTCCAGTTCCGCCGCCTTGGCTTCCCAAACGGCGGTTTTTGTTTCCAGTTCCCCCATAATGTTGTCCAGCTCCGCTTTAACGGCCCTGGCCTGTTCCCCCTTTGAATAACACTCCGGTTTTGACAGTTCTTCTTCCAGCCGGGTTTTTTCCGCCTCCAGCTTTTCCAGTTCCGCAAGAATTTCTTCCTCCTGCCGTTCCAGCCGCCGCAAAAGAGTCTGCCGCTGTTTTGTCATTACCCGCTGTTCCCCGGCTTTGATCAGGATTACCGGCGGCAGACTCTGCGCAAAGTCCGGTTTACTCGAAGTACTGGACAGACTTGCAGAATCCGCGGCATCCATTCCAATCCCCGCGGCATCCATCCCAATCCCCGCGGCATCCATTCCAAAACCCGCGGCGGCAGTTTGCCCGATTGCCTCCGGTAAGACCATATCCTGTTCAAGCCGCTCCAGGTAGTAGCCGTAACCGCCGTAAAAGAGCCGGGCCGTTGAAGGGCCAGGCGCCGAAGGTCCGGCGGCGGCCGAAGCGGAAAGCTCCGGGGCCCGGAGTTCCAGGGTTTTGGTAGACAGGGCTTCCATAAAGGCCCGGTCGTGGGACACAAAGATGATCGTTCCGATAAATTTCTTGAGTGCATCCAACAGCACATCCTTGGAATGAATATCCAGGTGATTCGTTGGTTCGTCCAAAACAAGCAGATTTACCGGCCTAAGGAGGAGCCGGAGCAGGGCCAGGCGGCTTTTTTCACCACCGGAAAGAACAGCCAGGGATTTATACACATCGTCCCCGCGGAACAAAAAAGCCCCCAGCATATCCCGGACTCTGGGAATAAGGGCCGTGGGGGCAGCGGCTTCCATAAACGAAAGAACACTCTCGCTCTTGCCAAGTTCTTCCGCTGAATCCTGGGAAAAGTAACCCGGCACAATTCCGGCGCCGTAACTGACGGTTCCTTCGTAGGTCTTTTCCGCCCCGCCATTACCGGCAATGATGCGCAGCAGGGTTGTTTTGCCGGCGCCGTTTTTACCCGCTACCACGAGCCGCTCCCCGGCATCGATGGTTAGGTTAAGGCCCGCCAGGACCTGCTTTTCGCCATAACGGCGGCCAATGTTTTCCAGGGTCAGGGCGATACGGCCCGAATGGGGAGCGGGCGGAAAACTGATGCTTATCTTTTTAAGTGATTCGGGAATTTCCACCCGTTCCATTTTTTCCAGTTTTTTGATCCGCTCCTGAACCATGGCGGCCTTGGAAGCCTTGTAACGGAAACGCTGGATTAATGCCTCGGATTTTGCTATTTCTTCCTGCTGTTCGGCATACCGTTTTAAAAGACTTTCCAGTTCCCCTTCGCGGGTTTTTTCGTAGGCCGTATAGTTTCCCGCATAACGTTTAAGTGTACCCTGAAAAATTTCGTACACTTCGGTAACACAGGTGTCAAGAAAATACCGGTCGTGGGATACCAAAAGATAAGCGCCGGAAGAACGTTTTAACCAGCTTTCCAGCCAGGTACGGGCTTCAATGTCCAGGTAGTTGGTGGGTTCGTCCAAAAGCATAATATCGGGATTTTCCAGCAGCAGTTTTGCCAGAGCGATACGCATCTGCCAGCCGCCGGAAAAACTGGCACATTGTTTGTCCAGATCCGGGCGGGAAAAACCAAGGCCCCCAAGGATCTGTTCAATTTGTTCTTCCCTCCGGTAGTAGCCCGAATCTTCTACGGTCTGGGAAAGCCGGTGGTGTTCTTCCACCATGGCAGTTACCGTTTTGTCGTCTGCCGCGGCAGATTCCAGCCGTTTCCCTAATGTTTCCATTTCTTCAAGCAGGGCGGCGATATTTTGATAGGCGGTCTCCGCCTCTTCCCGCAGGGTGCGCCCGGCGGCTCCCGTAAAGGCCAGCCCCGATTGGGGAAGGTAGGAAATGCGGCAGCCCCTGGAAACAGAAATTTCCCCCGAATCGGGAGGGCGTATCCCGGCAATAATCTGCATCAGCGTAGATTTACCCGATCCGTTTACCCCCGCCAGGGCGGCGCGGGAACCGGTACTAAGCAGCATATTTGCCTTGTCAAGGATATCCCTGTCCGCAAAGGCCAGGGATATCCTGCTGCACTGAACCTGCATATTTACCGCCGGATTAGTTTTCTGCGCTAAAGTAGATCACAAAGGGATCCGGCGCCCGGCGGCTTACGGTACGGTTTGATACATAAGCGGAGGGTATGTATTCCATCCGCAGGCCCTGGTTATCCATGTTATAAACAAAGATAAGGGAACTGCGGCTGCCGCTTACCGAGTTAAGCCGCAGAGCCAGGGCCCCGGTATACCGTTCTGCCATTTCGCCGCTTAGGTAGTAATCCAAATCAACGGAGCCGCTCCCCAATACCGGGCCGGAAAGCATTTCCCCCGGCAGGGCGTTAATGTCGCCCCAGTTAAATTCCCCGGAACTGCTTAGAGACAGCCTGCCATAATTGACGCTGACAAAGGATGGCCCCCGGTTGTAGAGAGCCTGGAATTTATTCTGCCGCCGTTCTTTTTCCTGGTTAACGATACTTTCTACCGATGCAGGCAGGGTAACAAAGGTTTCGCTCTGCGCCGCTCCGGCATCTTCCCACCGGACTTCCAGTACCGATTCGGAACGGAGGGTTACCGTAAGGGAAGTACCTTCAAAAATCCAGGTACGATCCCCGGTTTTGCTTATCTTCCGGTAGGGGAATTCGGTGTCTCCCCGTTCAAGGTGAATGCGCGCTTTACCGTTGGTTATGCCGGAATTAAACGAATAGTTTTTGGCAAGCGCATCTAGATCGATATGGTTTTGGTTGATCATCGTTCCGTAAGATTCGGGATACCAGAGGCGGCTTAGAATCAGTTCCAGATCCCGGTCGCCGCCGGTATTTGCCTGGACCGGCTCGTTCCCCAGAGGTCCTGTCTCATGTTCAAACATCCGCAGCCGGTAGGAAAAACAATAACCGGTGCTGCCGCTTTGGGTAAGCACCTTGAACCAGTTTCCTTCCAGGGGCGCTCCGCTGGTACTAATTGCCTCCACCCCTTCTGCCTTTTCCAGAATTTTGATAATTTCCCCTTCTTTTAGGCGGTAGCTGCGGCGGGCATTGTTGGCCGGTTTTTCCCGGATAGGAAGCCCGTCCTGAAGGGTTTCCGCATAGGTGACGGCATATTCGGCAAAGGAAGCGGCAAATTTTTCCGCCCCGCCCCGGGTCCGGAAAAATTCCAGATGCGGCAGGGGAACCATGGCCAGTATTTCTTTGGAACCGTCCTCTGCCGGTACCAGGGTGATCCAGGCCTGTTCAATGTTGGACCGGACCCGGACCCGGAGCACCGTTCCCGAAGGCAGCGCCGGATCATCCATGGACCACAAAAGCACCCCCCAGCCCATATTTTTCCCGGAACAGGAAACCAGAAGGAAACAAAGGTATACAAACAAAAAACAAGAGAGCCATTTGATTGACCGCATGGCTCTATTCTAGTACAGGCAGAGTTTAAGAACAAGGGTATCCATAAGGATTTCTTCCCAGGCTGTCCCGGAGGAACGGAGCAGATATTCATACTCGCCAATAAGCGCCAGGGCGTCCTCTGCCAGAGGCCAGCGCCGGGAAGCTTCGTCATAATCGGCACGAGTTTTGGAAAACCCCAGGCCGATTTTTTTAAGCTCAAAGTCGTTAATGGTTCCGGAGGAACGGAGGTAGAGGTAATCTCTAAGCTTGCGGAAACACCAAACCAGGGCGGCGGTAATGGCCTGGAAGTTATGCCTGGCCGCAGTAAGGGAGCGGACTATTTCCAGGCTTAAGGTCAGGTTACCCCGGGCAATGGCGGCAAAAAGGGTAAAGGCCGATTCTTCCCGGCTGTGGGAAAGGCAGTGTTCCACATCGGCGCCGCTTATGGGCTTATCCTTTCCCAGAAAAAGGATAAGCCGCCCGCATTCCCTTCGCAGTGCGTCGGTGTTGTTTTCTACCATTTCCAGGATCGCCCGGACGCCGCTTTCGTCGATGCGGCATCCCTCCCGGCGAAAAAATGACTGGAGCCATTCGTTTTTTTTATTTTCAAAAAGTTCCCAGAAGATCTGTTTATTTTCTTTGGGAACGCTGTCTTCTATACGTTTGTCCAGTTTGGTTTCTTCCGATACAAGTACCAGGGTTGTGTTTTCCTGGAGTTTTTTGATACAGGAAGTGATACTTTCGGTTTCTTCCTTTTTTTTGAATACTTCGGCATTTTTGATAATGATAAGCCGGGTTTCGGCAAAAAGGCTGCCGTTCCGCAGTATCGAAAGGATCTCCGGCAGGGCTGTTTCCCCGGCATAAAAGACCGTTTCTTCCAGGTCCCCGCTTATGGAGGAACGCAGTTTTTTAAGGGCGTCGAGTTTTTCGCCCAGTTCCGGCCCCAGGTAGAGGAAGGTTCCCCGTTTTTCTGCCATACTAACAGGCACGGATGATGTATGCCAGTTTGCCCAGCAGCTTTACATCCTGGCTATAAATGGGATTATATGCGGTGTTTTCCGGCTGGAGCCGGACACGGTTGGCTTCCCGGTAAAAACGTTTAAGGGTTACCGCCTCGTCCACCACCGCTACCACAATATCGCCGTTTTTGGCGGTATTCTGTTTCTGGATCAATGCCGTATCCTTGTCCAGAATCCCCGCATCCTTCATTGAATCGCCCTTAACTTTAAGTGCAAAGTATTGGCGGTTTCTTTTAAGCAACGACATATGCACCGGTATGGCGCCATCCCAGTTTTCCTCCGCCAGAATGGGCCGGCCCGCAGCCACCACCCCCAGGATGGGAACAGCCGTAAAATCCTCGGATTCCGGTTCATCGCCGGTCCTGACCACTTCCATAGTCCGGGAACGCTTGTTCTCCAGCTTGATCTTTCCCTTCTTTTTTAGGGCCGTCACATGGTCATAGGCCCCCTTAACAGAAATGGCAAAATGCTCCGCCACTTCCCGTATGGTTGGCGGATATGAGTGGGAGCGTATATACCCGGTGATAAAGATTAACACGTCCCTTTGCCGCTGGGTAGGTTCTTTCATGACTTTTCCTTAAAGTACTGTATGTCTGATTAGTATACCATGATCCTGCGGACTTTGCAAGGGCAGGGACAGCAAACCTCTAATGGCGGGCATCTTGTCTTTTGTAATACCCCTTTTGTGCAGCAAATCCCACGCCTACGGCGAGTTTTTCATGGACTAAATCGTTAATTATTGCCGTCTGACTCTGCTATTGACAATGCATACTTTTTATTATAGATTATATGCATAGGGGGTATATATGAGAACCACACTTGATTTAAATGAGACTTTGTTAACCGAAGCCATGAAATGGACAGGGATTTTCACAAAAACTGCCGTTATAAATGAGGCTCTTCAAGAAGTAATAGATCATAAAAAACGTTTAAGGCTTATTGAAATGGCCGGACAGATTAAACTTGACGTTGATCTTGATAGTACAAGAGCAAGAAAATGAATTATCTTGTTGATAGTTGCATATGGATTGATTTTTTTAATCATAAGAAACATTTTGAGGCGATTTCAGAATTACTCACTAATAATATGGTGAATACCAATAAAATTATTTTAGCGGAATTAATACCAACGGCCAGAAAAAATAAAGAAAATAGTTTTTTAGAATGTTTATCAGGAATAGATATTATCCCATTAGATACAGATTGGGATGAAATAATGGAAATACAATATCAATGTATACAATCTGGCATAAACAAATTAGGATTGTTAGATATAGTAATAGCACAGAATGCAAAACAAAATGATGTGGAAATATTTTCTACAGATAATCATATGAAATCATTAACAAAAATAATGGGAATTAATTGCAGAATAATATAAGAAGGGTCGAACTGCGCATAACACAGGGCTAAACTTTTTGATGGAGGATGGGAATATATGAAGATTATAGCGTTTTTTGATACTAAGCCGTATGACAAAGCATATTTTGATAAAACCAATGAAAAATATGGCTTTCAAATACGTTATCTTGATGTGCATTTGAATCAAGCAACCGTTTCTCTTGCAAAGGGCGCCGACGTTGTATGCGCGTTTGTGAATGATACAATAAACGCGGAAGTCTCAGAAGGGCTTGCCGAAGCGGGAATAAAACTTATCGCAATGCGGTGTGCGGGTTATAATAACATCGACCTCAAAGCAATATGGAATAAACTGCACGTTGTCCGGGTTCCCGCCTATTCTCCCAACTCCGTAGCTGAACACGCGGCAGCACTGCTGTTCTGCCTTACACGTTCAATTCACAAGGCATATAACCGGGTTCGTGAAGGGAATTTTCTGTTGAATGGCTTAACAGGGCGGAATTTGTCCGGAAAAACTGCGGGAATTGTCGGCACGGGGAAAATAGGGAAAATTACGGCGGCCATTCTGCGCGGTATCGGTATGCGTATCCTGCTCTATGATAAATTTCCTGATACAGCGTGGGCCGCATCGCTTAACGGCGAATATACAAGTTTTGATGAACTCTGCACAAAATCGGACGTTATAAGTCTTCATGCACCGTTAAGTGTCGATACCTTTCATATCATAAACGACAGAACTATTGCGTTAATGAAAAAGGACGCGATCATTATCAATACCGGACGCGGTGCACTCATTGATACACAGGCTCTGGTTAAGGCATTAAAACACAAAAGCATCGGAGGCGCGGGGCTTGATGTTTATGAAGAGGAGGAGCTTTACTTTTTTGAAGACTGGTCCGGTGAAGCGTTAGAAGACGATGTACTGGCGCGTTTGCTTACTTTTCCAAATGTGATAATAACAGGTCATCAAGCGTTTCTTACGGATGAAGCGTTGACTGGTATTTCTGATACAACATTGGGAAACATACATCACTTTTTTGAAACCGGAGAAATGCCCAATGAGATTTGTTATCAATGTGCGGATGTTGGCACGGCAAAGTGCAGGCATGAACAGAACAAACCGTGTTTTTAATTCTGTATAAAATATTGACTAGATCTAAATAGGCATATTTACCGTTTCGCATGGCAAATCCATTGGAGGTATTAAATGACGAATAGCCCATTAGAAAACGCTTTAAAAGAAACATGGGAAAAAAAGGAAAAATTCTATGAAGACACTAAAGGTCTAAGCATGATTGAAATTCTAGAAAAAATTGAAGGAAAAAAATTCAATTTAAAACATAAAAATAAAAAATTATTAGAACCCGTAGAATAACGCATATAAACTACGGCCCCCAACTGCACATAACCCGGCTACACAGTTGCCGCGGACTGTATATACTGCCGGGCGGTAAAACCGCCGCCCCACACAATCCGCAGCCCGTCCGCCGTTCCCGCATTTCTCCCAAACCAGAGGACTGGCGTTAAGTCCCGCCCTTATTCCGTTACGAAGATGCCACGGGCAGAACCAAAGTTTCCTCCGAAAGAAAGGCCGATTCTGGTCGTGTCTTCCCAGTAGCAGGGCTTCCCGCCATTGTTCCCTGCAATGTAGACCGTACCGCCGGATACGGCGATGGCATAGGCTTCACCACTTCCAGTAAAGGGAAGGTCGATTCTGTTTCCGTCTTTCCAGTAGCAGGGCTTCCTATCGCCGTCAAAATAGTCCCCAGCGATGTAGACCGTACCGCCGGATACGGTGATAGCATTGGCATTACCATAGCTTCCGGTAAAAGGAAGGTCGATTCTGTTTCCGTCTTTCCAGTAGCAAGGCTTCCTATCACCGCCAACATAAGACCCGGCGGTGTAGACCGTGCCACTGGATACGGTAATGGCCGTGGCATAACCAGAGCTTCCGGTAAAGAGAAGGTCGATTCTGTTTCCATCTTTCCAGTAGCAGGGATTGTAGCCATTGGACCCAGCTGTGTAGACCGTACCGCCGGATACGGTGATGGCCCTGGCCGCACCACCAATGCTTCCAGTAAAGGGAAGGTCGATTATGTTTCCGTCTTTCCAGTAGCAGGGATTGTTGCCAGAGTACCCAGCTATGTAGATCGTACCGCCGGATACAGTGATGGCCATGGCCGCACCACCGCTTCCGGTAAAGGGAAGGTCGATTATGTTTCCGTCTTTCCAGTAGCAGGGATTGTTTCCGCCGTCGACATAGTATCCAGCTGTGTAGACCGTACCGCCGGATACGGTGATGCCCGTGGCCACACCATCGCCTCCGGTAAAGGGAAGGTCGATTCTGTTTCCGTCTTTCCAGTAGCAGGGGTTATTAGGGCTGCCGGTCACACTATGGTACCCGGCGGTGTAGACAATGGTACCGCCGCCGCTATCACCCCCGGTCCCATTACTGCACCCTGCCAGAACCAGGGCAATAAGCAGACCGCTCACCCAGTAACTGTTCTTTTTCATGGTTCTCTCCTGTTAGAAAAAGTGAAATTGTTCATTGTATGATCAAGCCGCAGGCCTTTGACCGCGCTTAAAGCGCTGTTTGCTAGAGGATGTAAGAATATGTTAGTAAAGGTGATTAAACAGTAGAAAATCGCACTATATGCGGGGGGGGGGTAGTGAAAACACCTGCAGAATTCGCCCAGGCATAGTTGTTGGATACATTGTTCGCAACTCCCATTCGCTGTTCCTTCCTACTCCATATTAGCAAGATCGCAAATCCTCCCTCGTTGCAAAACAACGCCCCCGCCAGGGGCGTTGTTTTGCAACAGGTGTATTTCCCTGCGCCTACGGCACCACCACCCAGTTGTCGTCGGTAGTGCTATCTAAGTCTACCGTTTCTCCAGCTGTGGTGTCACGGTATTTAGTGAGGGTGATGGGGTTGGGGGGGTCGTTATATGCCGAGACATACACCGCATGACCTCTGGTATTGCCGCTCGCACTGTTTCCGCCTATCGTACCGCCTGTTTTGATAATTCTCGGGTAACCGCCGCCGCCAACATGGACATACACTCCGCCGCCGTCGTGTTCGGCAGTATTGCCTCTGATCATTCCGCCGTTCATAGTGAACCTGCTGGCGGTGCCGAGAACAGCCACCCCGCCGCCGTAACCTCCGACGTAAGCGAGTATGGAGGAGTCGTATCTCTCTTCAACGTTATTATCGCTGATTGTACCGCCGTTCATGGTAAAGATACCGGAGCTGATATACACTCCACCGCCATCCATGGCTCTATTACCGCTGATGGTCCCGCCATGCATGGTGAACTCCCCGCCGCTGACAACTACCCCGCCACCCCGATTGGATAATGAGGTGTTAATTTGGCCTGTAATAATGGTTCCCTCACGGAGGGTGAGGGTTCCACCGGTTACTTGTATCAGAGCATTGGTGCCAGCAGTACTGCCTTTCAGGGTCGGACCCCGGATGATCAGTTCATTACCTGTTGATATACTAAACATGGAAAGGATACTGTCGAGGCTGATGGTCCCGCTGCCCCGCAAGGAAATCTTGGAACTAGAAGAATTAAGGTTTAGCGGGCCGCCGGTAATTTTGTGTTGATTCCCTTCCACGACAACAACATGGTTACCCCCTCCCGACACTAAATCGGTGAGGTAACCAAATAGAGCGGTGTCATCATCGTCGGCAGAAAAATACGCATATTTATCAGGGTCGCCGCCAAAGTCCACATCATTCCCCGCCGACCATGCGGGGCCCAACTCTATGAGGGCAACATTACTTCCCCCTGCCGTTACGTTTACCGATTGGGGTGCACTTTCGGCATAGAGCATAGCACCATACTTAACCTCTACCCATATAGTCCAGTTCCCCGGAACCACCGATACCGAAATCGCACCGCCGCCCTGGACGGTCTTTGACAGTATTCCCGGGCCGCTTCCGTGAATGGTATAGCTAAGCTGGCCAGGATCATTCGGCCCCGGTCCTGATCCCGGAGTATAGGTAACAAACTTCCCATCGGGCAGGATCAGGGTAAGGTTGCCCTCTCCGCCGGTGGGGATGGAACACGAGAAAAGTACGAATGTTACCAGCGTAATCGTCACTATAGTTAACGCCAGCGCCGCTGTTAATGAGGCGGCGCTTCCAAAAAAGGTACTCTGTTTCTTGTTCATGGTTTTCTCCTTGTTTTTTATGGCAAAAACTCCCAAAGTTTATATTTATAGCACAAAAAAGCCAATTTGGGTACTAGACTGCAGTCTAGATCGTTCATAATTCCGAAAAATACTTGACAAAAACATACAAACATTGTATATTTATGACAAGGGGTAAATGTATGGCTGTATCCACGGTAAATATTTCATTTCAAGAGGATTTGTTAAGGCAAATTGACAATACTGCCCAAAACGAGGCAAGAACACGGTCTGAGCTAATCAGGGAGGCTGCACGGTTATATATTGAACGTAAGCGAAAATGGGAAAGTATATATGCCTATGGCCATAGTCTTGGGGCAAAACTCAACCTAAGCGAGGAAGATGTAATGAAAGAAATCAAACAATACCGGAAAGAAAAAGCGCGCGGACTAATCGGACAATAGTCCGCGTCCGAAAGCTCAGAAATGAAAGTCGTAATTGACATAAACATTTTTGTTTCCGCATTTCTATGGGAAGGAAACCCCGAAAAAATAATCGATCGGGTTATTGACGGTACAGATGTATTATATATAACAAAGGAAATTCTCGAACAAATTTCTGAAGTATTGAATCGCCCTAAATTCAATGCCGACAAAGAAGGTGTTAAATATTACATAAAAGCAATTGAAGAAATGGCAAATGAATTAACAGCAGCTATAAAAATACAGAACGGAAGCAGGGATATAGATGACAATAGTATATTGGAATGCGGCATAACCGGAAATGTCGATTATATTATAACCGGAGACGATGATTTGCTGGTGTTAAAAGAGTTTAATGGCATTAAAATTATTACACCAAAAGACTATTTGGAAATAATATGAAGTATCTTCCTGGTATGGGTAAAACGGTGTGGATCCTTGTTTTTTTCGCTCTCATGCTCCCCTTGTCCTGGGCTGCGGACACACCGTTTTATGTAAATCTGCAAAATTCCCCGCTCTATGTGCGGGCGGGTTTTGACAGCGCCGCCCTGGCTGCGCCTGATTTTCGCCCTTCTGCCGCAAAGAACGGCCCCTGGCGGGAGTTTACCCAGTGGAAAAATGTGATTATCAGCAAGATAAACCTGCCGGGAGAGGCCAATTTTCCCCGGCGGCCTTTTCTTTCTCCTTTTGGCAGGCCCGAGCAGGAGTGGACGATTGCCATTCCTTTCACCATGGAACAGGAACCGCCGGCCTTCCCCGGCATCTTTTTGGCGGCTATCGGCGATAATTGGGAGATGTACCTGAACGGAACCCTCATTCGCCGGGAAATGCATCTGGACAATGGGAGCGAACCGCAGGTGCGCCGTATACGGGAACATCACAGCCAGCGGGATGTTTTTTTTCCCATTGACCGCAGTTTGATAATCAGGGGGGATAACCTTCTGGTTTTCCGCATAGTGGGGGACCCCACGGATCAGACTATCGGCTTGCAGTATTCCGCGCCCTATTACCTGGCGGATTATGAATATATACACCAGAAAAACAGCGAAAACCTTAAGATGATCCTTATTGGGGTGTTTATGCTGGTAGGGGTTTACCACTTTTTGATTTTTGCCATTCAACGGGAAAGCCGCTACAACGGCATCTGCGGGATCTTTTCCCTGTGTATGGGTTTTTATTTCCTCTGCCGCACCCACGGTATTTACCGGCTTATTCCCGACACCTGGATTGTGGTAAAGCTGGAATTCTTTTTTATCTTTATGGCCCTGCCGGTTCTGGCTTTTTATACGGAAACACTCTGCCTCAGGCGTATCCAAACCATTACAAAGATTTACAGCGGCCTGTGCGCCTTTCTGGCGCTGTCACAATTGTTTCTTGTCCACTCCTACGGGAGCGACGCCCTGATTGTCTGGCAGATTCTGGCCATTCCGGCGTTTCTGTGGATTTTAGTGCGCAATATACTTCTGCCCTTTGTAAAGGAAGTACAAAAAGGGAACGGTATCCGCACCGCCCTTTGGGACAGTTATCCGGGGAATATGCTGATTGGGGCAACTCTTTTTATACTGTTCGCCATGGCCGATATTCTTAACGCGTTGTTTCTGCATTATCCCCACAGCCTTAACCGTTACGGTATGTGTATCTTTGTACTGGCAATGGCGGTAATGCTTGCCCGGCTCTATGGGCGGCTGAACCGGGAGCTAGAGGCAAAAAGCGTGTTACTGGAAAATATTGAATCGCCTGCGGTTTCGCTGGAAGCGCTATTTAAGGCCCGCCGCCTGACGGATCGCGAAAGGGAAGTTGCCCGCCTTATGGTTAACGGCCTTTCCAATAACCAAATAGCGGAACAACTTTTTATTTCCGAACCCGCAGTAAAATTTCACATAACGAACATTTACCGTAAGTTTAAAATAGAAGGCAAAAACAGCGGCCGTGCGGTATTTTTGGGGAAGCTGTTGAAGTAAGAGGGGAAGTCATGTATAAACCAATAGAAGTTGACCGTGAAAAACTCACCATAATGGGAGTACAATTTTTGGACAAGGAAACCTTGGAAAGCACCGCAAGTTCCATCGGGTCAAATATGTTTGAAGGTTTTGAACCAACAAAAAAGACGGTGGAAATAATCCGCGATTATGTGACCGATAAAATAACACTGGCTCAAGTTATTGATTGGGTAAAGACCAAAAAATATGCGTAACAATTACGAATATTTAGACCCTGATTATTCATACACCGATTCTAAAACGGGCATTCTTAAAAATCTCGGAGGAATTACAAATTATGACGATTTAGTAAACTTTGAAAGCATAGCCGTTACAAAACGAAGAAATGAATTACTAAAACAATCCAACAAAATTAACGATTCAGACGCGCTTTTTGCTATTCATAGACATCTCTTTCAAGATGTTTATGCCTGGGCAGGACGAAAACGAACAGTGGAAATTAGTAAAGGCGGCAAACAATTCTTTCCAATAGATCATTTTGAAGCTGCGCTTATCTATATTGATAACCTTGTTTTTGAGTATAAGGAACTGAATAGACATGATGTTGAACAAATCTCTAAAAAGTTAGCAGAAATATTAGATATGGTAAATTATTTACATCCCTTCCGGGAAGGAAACGGCAGAACCCAGCGGGAGTTTATACGGATACTTTCTCTGGAAAAGGGTTTTGAAATCGACCTTAACCCGCCGGACAATCCGGAAATTTATGAACGGTATATGTCGGGAACCATAAATGGTGATATTCCTAAATTACAGGATTTACTACTGGAACTTATGGAAAAAGGGCTGCCATGACAGCGGCGTTATTCGCTGAGGAAACGAAAACGCCGCATCTGGCACTGCCTATCGGGAAGTTTTATCCACCTTCCAGTCAAGAGTCCGTGTAAGAAACATCACCAGCGCTACAATGCTAAAGGCGCCGATGGAGCCAATAAGCAAGGCCCAGTCTTCCGACTGCAGCGTAAAGTAGAGGAACGAATAACAGAGAATCATGATAAAACCCATGATCCAGCTTTTTTTCCAGGAATCCAAGAGGGATCGGGAATAAAGACTCATCATAACAATTACCGCCGCTGCAGAAACAAGGTACGCCAGGGCAAAAGGCAGATGTTCGGAAAACGAAAGCAGCAAGAGATAAAACACGGCGTTTCCCAGTCCTGCCAAAAGATACTGCACCGGGTGTATATCCCGGCGCAAAAAAATCTCGAACAAAAAGAAACTTAAAAAAGGAATGATGATAAAAAGCAGGGCATACTTTACTGCCCGGGTATTAACATCATAATGATCCAGCGCTTTAAAAAAGTCCACTCCAAAACTGTTGGAGCTCATGCTAAAAGATTTGTTCCATCCTTCTTTTGATTCCGGCAGTCCTCCAATCCAGGCCAGGGGGATATTGCGGCTCAAGTGGCTCAGCTCCCACCGGGCGCTAAAACCTTTACCGGTAATGGTGTGGGAAACCGGAAGATAC
Source organism: Spirochaetia bacterium (assembly GCA_025997795.1). Taxonomy (GTDB): domain Bacteria; phylum Spirochaetota; class Spirochaetia; order Treponematales; family Breznakiellaceae; genus BNVB01. The sequence continues at coordinate 14,004 of BNVB01000052.1, forward strand.
GCCCCGCGGAAAGACGGAGAAGGCCAGTCGGCACTAACTTCAAAAAGGCTGTTCTCTCCCAGGGGAATCATCCGCACACTTTTTCCTCCCTGAACCAAAAGGCTTATATCAAAGTTATGGCTGCCTGCTCCTAGCGGAGCGGCCGCATAGATTCCGCCGGAACTGTATTCGAAACTGCGCCCGTCATATTCGGCAGCGGCGTTAAAGCCCAGGTTCCCCGGAAGAAATTCCAGCGCCGTTCCGTTCCAGTCCGCTTTTTCCAAACCGCGGATACTCCGCTGGTTTGAAAGGGCAATAACCAGTTCCGCCTTTTCTAAAAATACCCTTTGATTGGGTCCAAGCTCCTTTTCCGCCCTGGCAGTATTAAAGCTCCCGCTTAAATGAACCGTCCCAGAAAAAAGGGGCACCGAAAAAATTCCCCGCTTTTTTACCTCGGTTTTCAGCTCCGTATTTCCCCGCAGTTCTTCCGGTACTACCCAAAGATAAAAGGGTGTCTCCTTAACCGTTACTTCTTCGCCGCGGTTAGTCGTGGTTTTAACTTCCTCCCGCTCCATACCTGGAATACGGAGTACCGGCCCCTGGACTACAAACTCGTCCCCCCAGGAATTCATAATGTCCCGTTCCACTTCCAGGGATCGTTCCTTTCGTTCCCAAATAATCCCTTTTATCATCCCCGTGGGGATAAGAAAAAGCAGAATCAGGACAGCAAGCAGAAAAACTTTAAAACCCCTGGACTCACTCAATCTTCTTAGTTCCATAATAAAAACCTCCTAAAGCGCTTAATCGCTTGTACTTACTATACGGATTGAGCTGCGGCAAAATGAGGGCGGAATTATGGCAAGATTCGGGCATTTACCAAAAAAAACGCCGCCCCCTGTTAAAATGCTTTGCATTTATTCCGCCTCTCCGTATAATAGAATTATGGCTTCACAAAAGGGATCCATCGAATCCCGGGGACCCCGCATTGCCGTGGTGGACGATGAAAAAAATATCCGGGAAGTAATACGCATCGCTCTGGAAAAAGAATTTCCCGGTGTTCCCGCCATCGAAGAACACAGCGACGGACTTGCCGCCTGGGAAACCTGGTCTGCCGGATCGTTTCCGGATCTGGCAATCCTTGATATTACCATGCCCCGGATGGACGGCCTTGAACTGTGCCGACGGATTCGCGCCGCCCCCTCCGCCATACCGGTTATTTTTCTTTCTTCCCGGGATGAAGAAATTGACAAAGTTCTGGGCCTGGAATCGGGCGGCGATGATTATGTATGCAAACCCTTCAGCCTCCGGGAACTCCTGGCCCGGATTAAAGCAGGCCTCCGCCGGACAGAAAGGATGGAGCAGGAAGTTCATGGAGGGATGGAAACAAACCTGGGATTTGACAGCGAATTCAAACCATCCCCTCCAGCGGAGGGGGACTCTGCGGCGGGGGACTCCGCAGGGCCCTGTTTGATCCTGGATGCTGAACGTTTTACCGCTTCATGGAACGGCACAGCCCTGGATCTAACCGTTACCGAATTCCGGATACTGCACAGCCTTACCACCCGCCCGGGTTTTATTAAAACACGGGAACAGCTCATGGCCGCCGCCTTTCCCGAAGACACTTACCCCAATGACCGCGCCGCAGACAGCCACATAAAACGGATACGCAAAAAAATTCTTGCGGTGGATCCGCAGTTTGACGAATTGGAAGCGGTGTACGGTCTAGGCTATCGCTGGTGCGATAAGCACCAGGGATCGCCGGGCTATCGCTGGTGCAGCAAGCACCAGGGATCGCCGGGGTAAAACATGATTAAGCGCCATAGAAACAAACCGCTATCACTATTGTTTTTCTTTCGCAGCCTTAGCTCCCGACTGCTCCTCTTTAATGTATTGATCCTCTTTCTCCCCATGGCCAGTCTGCTCCTGCTTGGTACCTACGAAAACCAGCTCTTAAGCTCCCAGGAAAATTCCATGATACAGCAGGGGCGTATTCTGGCATCTGCCCTGGATGGGGCTGTTTCTGCTGCCGGGGAATCCGGCAGCGAAACACTGGCGGCAGAAGCCCTGCGCATACTGGAAAATCTTCGCGGCCGCACCGATTCCCGCATCCGGGTACTTGATTCCCGGGGCTTCTTGTTGGCAGATTCCGCTGTCCTGGTTCCGCCCTTAGACCCGGAATCCCGGGAAAGTTACGCCAAAATGCGGGAGATACCGCAGGAACAGCCGGAAGAAAATGCGGCTAACACCAGTTTCCTTTATAACATTGCCGTTTATCCTGTTAAGGTTTTAAAGAAATTTGTGCAGCCCCCGCCGGCCGCTTATTCCGGGGCGGAGTATTATTCCGCTCAGCACATATTGCTGGGGCCGGAAATAAAAGCGGCCCTGGAAGGCCGGTACGGCGCCGCTACCCGCTATTCCTCCGGCGGGCAGGTGTCGATACATTTGTATTCGGCAATTCCTGTTTTTGGCTCCGCAGACAATGCGGTTATTGGTGCGGTACTGGTATCCCGGTCTTCCTACGGCATACTGCTTAACCTGTACCGGCTTAGGCTGGATATCATCAGGATCTTTTTTATTTCACTCATCGTTTCTCTGGTACTTTCCCTGGGGCTTTCGTTATCAATTACGGTGCCGATTAAAAAACTTAAAACAGAAGCGGAGGGCGTATTTGACCAGGCGGGACATTTTTCCGGCCACTTTAAGGGGCTTAAACGGCGGGATGAAATTGGCGATCTTTCCCGCAGTCTCCACGGACTTTCACAAAAACTGGAAAAACGTATCGCCTTTATCGACCGCTTTATTTCGGATCTGCTCCATGAATTAAAAAACCCCCTGGCGGCTATCCGGGCCCAGACAGAACTGGCCCTAAGTTCCCCGGTAAAAGAAGAAAAACTTTTGGGCGGCATAGCCGCCGAAGAAAGCCGGGTGGAACGGTTCCTTGGACGGCTTAGGGAACTTTCCCGCATCGACAATGTTATGGAACAGGAAACATCGGAATGTATTGATCTAGCGGTATTTATTCCGCTGCTCCTGGAACGGTATAGTTCATCTAATGTGGTGTTTGAAAACCGGACCAACAGAAAAGCCCTGGTAAAAATAAATCCCGACAGGCTTATGCAGGCTTTAACCAATCCCATGGACAACGCTCTTTCGTTTTCGCCGGCGGCGGGTACGGTTACCGTTATACTGGAAGCCGCGCCAATTAGAACGGGACAAAATACCATCTGGCGGATCATAATTGAAGATGAAGGGCCGGGCATACGGGAAGTTATGAATACCCCTCAAAATGCTGAACGGTACTTTGAACGCTTTTATTCCGAGCGGCCCGAAGCGGACAAGGAAAATCATTCCGGCCTGGGGCTTTCCATTGTAAAAGCTATTGCCGAAGCCTCCGGTGGAAGCTGTTCCATCGGGAACCGCCATGACGGGGA
>BNVB01000053.1 GCA_025997795.1 Spirochaetia bacterium
GGCATTTTTGGTACCTTTACCATGCCCGGCGGCGCCGAAGGAAGCCTGGAATTTTTACAGATTTTGGTGTTCATTCTGGTTATTGCATCACTGGTACAGCTGGTGGAATTCTTTCTTAAAAAGATGATCCCCTCCCTTTACAGCGCCATGGGAATTTACCTGGCCTTAATAACCACCAACTGCGCAATTCTTGCGGTAACCCTGGATGTAACAATTAACACCAACCGTTTTACCGGGGCGCCCTATACCTTTATTGAATCCCTTGTGTATGCCCTGGGAGTTGCTTTGGGGTTCCTCCTTTCCCTGCTCCTTATGGCGGGGATCCGGCGGCGGATCAAAACCAGCCCTGTTCCGGCCTTTCTTAAGGGAACGCCGATCCTCTTTGTGACAGCCTCTCTCCTTTCCATGGCCTTTATGGGTTTTGGAGGTTTGGTAAAGTGATATCGATAATTCTTGTTACCGCGCTGGTAGCGGCGGCGCTGGCATTGATACTGGGTCTGGCCCTGGGTTTGTTCAAAGAACTGTTTCATGTAGAGGAAGATCCCCTTATCGGAAAAATCCGCGAAGCCCTGCCCGGCGCAAACTGCGGGGGCTGCGGTTTTCCCGGCTGCGACGGTTATGCGGCGGCGGTGGCTGCTGGCGGAGACATTACCCGCTGTACCGCCGGAGGCAAAGCCGCGGCGGATGCCCTGGCGGCACTTATGGGAGTCAGCGCCGGCACGGTAACTCCCATGGTGTCGGTCCGGTGCTGCCTGGGGGGCAATGATATTGCGGTTAAACGGGGAATCTACACGGGCCTGGAAACCTGCCGGGGGGCAAAACTTGCCGGGGGTACCAAGCTCTGCGCCTGGGGCTGCGTGGGTTTTGGCGACTGCGTTAAGGTCTGCAAGTTCGGCGCCCTTTCCATGGGGAGTGACGGCCTTCCCCAGGTAAACTGGGCCAAATGTACGGGCTGTAAAGTCTGCGTGGCAGAATGCCCCCAGGGCATACTCCGGGTTATCCCCAAAGACAAAAAGATTACCCTGGCGCTCTGTTCAAACCGTAACCCCATCCGGGCGGCAATACGAAAGACCTGCCGCCTGGGGTGTATCAAATGCGGCATCTGCGTCAAACAATGCCCGGAACAGTGTATCGTTATTGATAACGGCATACCCGTGGTAGATTACAGTAAATGTACCGCCTGCGGAACCTGCGAGCAAAAGTGCCCCACCAAGGTTATGCGGGTATTGTAAGCTAAAGCGAAACCGCAGGAATAACAGACGGCCGGTCCAGTTTTACCTGTTCCAGCGCATCGTCCTCCAGCAGAGAAAGCAATTTTTCCGTTTTATACTTAATCTTGAATTGGGATTCTTCTTCATAGAGGGGAATTAACTGGTAAAAATTTACCGTACCGCCGCCGGGAAGAGCGCAGGATTTGGCCGCCTTGTCAAAGGCGCCGGGATTAAGAAGCATCATGGTGGTAAACCTGGTATTTTCTGCAAAGGGTTCTCCGTTGGGAATGGTGTGGCCCCAGCCCAGCCAGGTATCTTCTTCGATGGGCAGCCGGGCCAGAATTTTAAGCCACCGCAGGGGCCAGTACCATTTTTCTTCATCGGTCTGTTCCAGGTTCCAGTCCGGGGGCAGGCAAATTAACAGTTCTGCCCGTTCCTGTTCTTCCTGTTCCGGGGGAACCGCCATACGGTGGGCGCCCATGCCCATGGTACAAAGGATGTAATAATTCCGCTCCTGCGATGGTTCAATTACCGCTATGTCCACATGGATATCCGGGGAAACAAGTTCGTGAAACACCTTATCGTAATTGCCAAAGTATGTCATGATATGCGCTTCGATGGCATCCATTTCTTCTTTTAAATACATTTCCGGCGCGGTAACTTCCTCTGTCTTGCGCTGTTCCGCTTCTTCCAGGCTGACTTGCAGCAGCATCCGGGTATCTTCATCATCGTCGCCGTAATCAATGGCCTTTTGAAAATATTCCGCCGCTTCCGCTTCCCGGCAAAGATAGTAAAGAGCATACCCAACACGGAAATACCAAAGGCCGTCTTCCTTTCCTTCTGCCTCCCATTCCAAAAGCAGCGCCATGGCTTCTTCGTACCGTTCAAGATTGTTAAGAGCCCGCGCATAAACACAGGAAAGTTCATAATCCCATTCCGCACGGGGAATCTGTTCCAGGGCATCTACAATTTCCTGGTGTTCATCGTTCTGGTGCCATTCTTGTATTTGTTCCGAAAGGGTCATAACAAAAGTATACTCGAAAAAAACCCCCGCTGACAATAACGGTGTCCTATGGTAAAATGGGCCATGGCAAATCTGCATCCATTCCAAACCCCGCGGGATACGGCAAAACGGCTGGCGCTCCTTATAAGCGGGGCGGCCCTTATGGCATTTAATATCAATACCTTTGTTCATGCAGGTTCCCTTATCCCCGGCGGATTCACCGGTTTGACCCTCTTAATCATGGAAATAGGCCGGCGCTTTTGGGGCCTTGCCCTGCCGTTCAGTATTATTCTTTTTATTCTTAACGCTGTACCGGTGTTTATCAGCTTCCGGTATATCGGCAAGTGGTTTAGCATTTATTCCTGTCTGGTAATTTTGTTAAACGGCCTCTTAACAGATTTTATGCCCCCCATGTTTATCGAACTTATCCAGATTCACGATACCCTGCTTGCCGCAGTTTTTGGCGGACTCCTCAATGCCCTCTCCGTAAGTCTTTGCCTCCACGCCGGAGCTACTTCCGGGGGAACGGATTTTATTGCCATTTTTATTTCAGAGAAATACCACCGGGATGCATGGAATTATATCTTTGCCGGTAACTGTGTAATCCTTGTAATTGCGGGCAGGCTCTTTGATCTTCACATTGCCCTTTATTCAATTATCTTTCAGTTTACCACCACCATGGCTCTTAATGCGCTCTACAAGGGTTACCAGCAGATGACCCTGTTTGTTGTTACTTCCAGGCCCGATGAAGTGTATAAGCTGATCCGGGAAGAAACCCACCATGGAGCAACTTCTTTTACCGGTAAAGGGCAGTACGAAAAATCGGAGCGGGTTATGCTCTATTCGGTGGTTTCCGCCCCAGAGGTAAGCCGCCTGGTGACGGGCATAAAAAAAATCGACCCCGGTGTGTTTATCAATGTAATTAAGACGGATCACCTGGGCGGCCGTTTTTACCAGCGGCCCAAGGACTAATTACCCTTATCCCCTCACGGCTGAATGTTTCGTTAAGTTTACGCACAAAGAGCAGCGCCGCTTCCCCGTCTCCATGGACACAAACCGAATCTGCCTTAACGGCGATTTCTTTACCGTTGATGGAATGGGTGCGGCCGGTTTTGATCATCTCCACAACCCGGCTTACCGCTTCATCTTCGCAGGTGATCATGGCTCCCGGTTTCCTCCGGTCTGCAAGTGTGCCGTCGTCTTCGTAGGCCCGGTCGGCAAATACTTCTTCTACTGCGGTAAGGCCCGCTTCTTTTGCGGCCTTTACCATGGCGCTTCCCGCCAGACAAAGAAGCAAAAGGCGGGGGTTAATTTCGCTTACTGCCTCGGCAGCTGCTTTTGCCAGCACCGGATCTTTGGCCGCCATGTTATAGAGTGCGCCGTGGGGTTTTACATGAACCAGAGGAACAGCCGCCGCCCGGCAAAATGCATCCAGCGCGCCGATCTGGTACTGGATTGCCGCTTTTACTTCCGCCGGGGAAAGGCCCATAGAACGGCGGCCAAAACCCGAAAGGTCGGGGAAGCCCGGATGGGCTCCCACGGCGGCGGCATTTTTTTTTGCCAGCGCCACGGTTTGCTGCATCACACAGGGATCCCCGGCATGGAAACCGCAGGCAATGTTCACTGAGGAAACCAGGGGAATTACTTCGGTATCCCTTCCCATCTTCCAGGGGCCAAAACTTTCTCCCAGGTCGCAGTTTAAATCAACGTTATACATGCTGTCTCCGCTAATACTTTAAGAGTGCGTTTTTTACATCAGTAATAAACATATGTCCCGGAGCATGGGTAATGGCAAAAGAAGGTTTGGCGCTCATGATTACCGATTGGGGGGTCACGCCGCAGGCCCAAAAGACCGGCACTTCTCCGGCCTTGATTGTTACCGCATCGCCAAAGTCGGGCTTGCCGGTATCCTTAATGCCGATTGCCGCCGGGTCCCCTATGTGGACCGGCGCGCCATGAACCCTTGGCATGGCGGCGGTTACATTTACCGCCCGTACCACCAGCTCCGGTGGAAGGGGCCGCATGCTTACTACCATTTTGCCGTGGAAAACCCCCGCGGGTATACATTCAATGTTGGTGATATACATTGGCACATTGCGGTCTTCCTCGATATGGCGCACAGGAATGTCGCTGGCCATAAGTTCCGCCTCAAAAGAAAAACTACAGCCAATAAGAAAACTTACAAGGTCGTCCCGCCAGAATTGCACAACATCGGTATACTCGCCGTCAAGGATGCCGTTCCGGTAGATGCGGTATTTGGGAATATCCCTGGCAATATCCGCGCCGGGGGCAACAGCGCTTGTGGAAGAAAGTTCCCGGCTGCCCTTGTCGCTTACTTCCAGCACAGGACAGCTTTTGGGGTTCCGCTGGGCAAAGAGAAGAAAGTCGTAAGCATATTCGGCGGGCAGTACCGCCAGGTTTGCCTGGGCATAACCTTCACACATTCCCGAAGTAAACTTGGTAATTTTTTCTTCCCGGATAAGCGCCCTTACATCACGAGGAAGTTGTTTTGCAAATTCCATAATCTGTCCTTATTGTAAACCGTGATTGCAGCCGGGCAATGGCCCGTTCTGTTTTAATGTATATTTTTTCTGCCCGGAGCGGATCGATGCGTTCAAAACGCAATACCGATCCGGGAACAGCCTGGGCAAGAAGCCAGATATCTCCGGTGATCACCGTACCGATCTTTGCATAACCGCCAATGGTTTGCCTGTCGTTAAGCAGGATGATCGGTTTACCCGAACCGGGAATTTGTATTGCACCGTTACTAATGCCATCGGACACAATATCCGTTCCATTATGGGAACTTATTGCCGGGCCTTCAAGGCGTATCCCCATGCGGTCGCTGCTGCTTGCTATAGTGTACAGCGAATGGTAAAAAGTGTTGACCCCTTCATGTGTAAAAAAGGGAGACGATCCATCCGCGGCTTTTTTGCCTTCTACTACACGGAGGACCAGGGGATTGTCCCTGGTATAGGGATAAGAAACGGTACCTTGCAGAATGGGTGTTGGAACAAATACCCGCTCTTCCAAACCGGGACGGGTTTTGGAATGGATGCCGGGTATTACCCGGCGGAAGTTTATGGCATCTTTTGTTTCCAGTTTTCTTCCCTTAAAACCGCCAATCCGGGCACGAAGATTGGTAGAGCGGCTTCCAAGAATTTCTGCAATGTCAAAACCGCCGCTTACTGCCAGATACGATCGCATTCCCCTTTGGGCAAAGGAAGTGTAGAGTATGTCCCCCGGCACAACAGAAAAGGCCCGGTTCATGCCGATAGGTTTTCCGTTAAGGAGGGGTGTCATCTCCGCCCCGGTAAGGGCAGCAACAGCAGGCGAATCAAACACCATGGAAGCCCCCTGCATGGTCATTTCGATAACTGCTTCGCCGGGGGAATTACCCGCAAGAAAATTGGCAAGCCGGGCAGAAAAACTATCCAGCGCCCCCGAAGGTGAAAAACCCGCATCAAGATAAGCAGTTCTGCCCAAATCCTGAATGGTGCTTAAGATACCCGGATCGATGATGGTTAATCCCATGTACCGCCCCCGTGGGAAACGGCGATACGTTCGTATTCCGCCGTATTTACCGGATAAAATACAATGTTGTCCCCGCTCTGGTAGAGAAAGGGTTCTGCCCGGTACGGATCCCAGGGACGCAGGGGCGTCCGGCCGATAAGCTGCCAGCCTCCGGGAGAATCCAGAGGATATATCCCCGTCTGGAAACCGCCTATTCCCACGGCCCCGGCTGGAACCACTGTTCGGGGATTGGCAAGCCGGGGAGTTTCCAGGACCGGGTCCAGACCGCCCAGATAAGGAAAACCGGGCAAAAAACCCATCATATAAATCCGGTAGACCGGCTTGCTGTGGCGTTCAATAATTTCTGCCGGGGAAAGGCCCGTATGCTGTGAAACATTTTCCATATCCGGGGAAAAGGCCCCTTCGTAACAAACGGGGATGCGTACGGTTTTCCCCGCCGTTCTGCCGGTTCGGGAAAGTTTTGCCAGGCGGCGCTTAATACGGGCGGCGAGGGCACGGGAAGAAATTTTTAGCGGATCAAAATACACAAGGAGTGATGCGTAAGAAGGAACCAAACCGTTTATTCCGGCAACGGGTTTTTGCCGGAGACTTCCTGCCAGGGCATGGACCTTGTCGTTCAGCTCCGGCAAAATGGCCTGGCCAAATTCAACAGCAAGGGCACAGTCCCCGGCGGGATACATTACCGCACCGGAATGTGCCCGGCCTTTGGTACAAGCCTGCCCCGCACTCATGTGTGTGTATCACCATGTGCGGCAAGGCGGTCAAAGAACCCCAGTTCTATGGTTTTTTCAAACCAGTGTTTGCAGCGGTCCTCCAGTTCCAGGGCAGAAAGAACACACTCGTTCATAAGGGTAATGATACTCTTGTTTTTTGTTAGGTTCATGCCGTCTACCGCGGGGATGGCCTCGCCGTACATATCGATAAGTCCGCACTGGTTGGCAGCATGGAGGGCCGCCTCTTCCAGTTCCGGATCGTAGAGCGCTTCGGGCTTACGGGCCAAATATGCCATGGCGGAACTTATGCCCCAGGCGCCCCAATTGGACACGGTAGTGGTAAGCACTGTGTCGGCAGAGGATGCCGCCAGTAAACCGCCGCCGCAGGGACAGGAACATTTTGCCGCACCGGGGATGTACTTAAGCGCATGTTTTCCAAGTGTTCCCATGCCGCATTCGTTTCCCAGGTCGCCCACAGCCAATGTGGGAACCCCCGCTTCCTGCAAGCGGGTAAAAAGTACATCGCTCTTTGCTTCCAGGGAACTAATGTCAAGGCCCAGCGCATTGTGGTACACGCCAAGTTTGTTTGCCCCCGCCGCTTCAATGGCGATACAGTAAACAGGAAAATCGCTTTTGGATACAGAAGCGCTCTCCTTTTTTGTTTCGCCGATGATCCGTTCCGCTTCTTTCTGCGCTTCCTTTGGATCTTTGGTAAAAACAATTGTTTGTGAAGCAAAACCCATAAGCGCGGAAAGTTTTTCCATGGCGCTTTTTGCCTCGGCAGGAACAATGAATACCGGCCGTGCCCCGGTAATTTTCACCAGAGTCCGGGCCAGCGCCGCCGCTCCCAGGGGGCCATCGGTTTCCTGTTTGTTAAAGGGGTGGAGCACAAACCCGGTGATAATAAACACCACCGGGTTTTTTTGCCCCGTACCCAGAACGTCCAGGAGGGAGGAGGCGGCATGCATGGTAAGTGGCAATCCGGCAAGGCGCAGGGCTTCATCATAAAGAATAGTACATACACCATAACCCCGGGGATCAAGATTCATAAGATTATCAAGACTTTTTCCCAGGTTATAGGCGGTCAATTCAAGCTGGGTTATTGGCCTATTCATCAGGTACCTCTGGAAACCAGATTATCACGGTCCGGCAAAAAATGCTACATTCTGAATTCATTGCCCAGGTATACTTCCCGGACCATGGCATTCCCAAGGATAACATCTTTGCCGCCCCGGGCAACAATGGTTCCCTCGTTGATAATAAACGCTTCGGTGGTAATTTCCAGGGTATCCCGCACATTGTGATCGGTTATCAATATGCCAATTCCCTTTTCTGCCAGGCGGCGGATAATTTCTTTAAGTTCAAATACTGTTTTGGGATCAATCCCTGCAAAGGGTTCGTCCAAGAGCAAAAATTTTGGATCCGTTGCCAGGGCCCGGGCAATTTCGGTACGGCGCCGTTCACCGCCGGAAAGGGTATAACCGTATTGGCTGCGGATACGGTTAATGCCGAATTCTTCCAAAAGCTGTTCCAGCCGCTCCTGTTTTTCCGCCTTCTCCATATTGGCACGGGTTTCCAAAATTGCCCAAATATTTTTTTCCACGGTTAATTTGCGGAACACCGACGCTTCCTGGGGCAGATAGGTAATACCCAGCCGTGCCCGGCGGTACATCGGTTCCCGGGTTATGTCCGTTTCATTCAGCAGTACCCGGCCGGAAGAAGGCCGGAGGAATCCGGCGATAATATAAAAGCTTGTGGTTTTTCCCGCACCATTGGGACCCAGGAGGCCCGCTACTTCGCCGCTCCGCATGGAAAAATCAACGCCCCGTACCACTTCGCGTTTGCCAAAAAATTTGTGCAGGTCCGCTACCGAAAGACTGTTCATTATTCCCCGCTCTTAACGGAACCGGACACTTCGCCCTGCATGGTTACATCTTCCGTATCCAGATCTACCCGTATCCGTTCTGCCCGGAATTCATCACTCTTCTTAAACACCACCGGAAAGCCCGAAAGATCCAGGAGTTTTTCTATCCGGCGGTATACGGCATATTCGGAACGGCACACAATGTTTTCTTTAAAGAGCCGCACCGCTGCCTGAAAAACGGCAATTTCACTTTTGTCATTGTATTCAATAAAACGGCCCTTGGCCACCACTTCGTTTTGCCGGTCTTCCAGGGTAGCGTTTCCTTCAAGCCTGGCTATTTTAAGGGTCCGGTCGTAACGCAGCCTGTCACTCTGGAAGATGATGTTTTTTTCTTCTTCAAAACCCCAGACATTTCCCGTACAATCAATAAATTCGTTGTCTTTGCCCTGGATTTCAATGCGGTCCGCCCGGAGCAGCATTGAATCGGAATGAACTTCCGCATGGCCCGTAAGAACCAGTGTCTCCTTGCCCGATGCCCGGTTCCCGCTCATGTGGTCGGCCTTAAAGGTAAAGGTATCGGCCCAAAGGGGAAAGGAAGCAATAACAAAAACAGCAAGGGTCAGGACTTTTTTCATACCTAGTAGTGTACACGGCTATTGACTTTCTTTCAAGAATATCCTACTATTTCAATAGGATTAGTATTATGCGAATATCAACCAAAGGCCGCTATTCTTTGGAGGCGGTGTTGTATATGTGTCTGCTCCCAAAAGGTGAATACAGCAGCACCAAAGCCCTGGCAAAAAATACCGGTATCTCGGAAGGTTACCTGGAACAGCTTTTTATTCCCCTCAGGCGGGCGGGCATTATCAAGGGCCTGCGGGGATCCCAGGGGGGGTATTCGTCCGCAAAACCTGCAAAAAAAATCACCGTGGGGGAGATCCTTCGAACGGTGGAGGGGCCCCTGGGGCCGGTGGACTGTGCGGTAAAAGACAAACTTTGCGCACGGGAAGCCAAATGCACTTCCCGTATAGTATGGAAAGAACTGTACCAGGCCCTGACCAGTTGTGTAGATTCAATTACCATGGCGGATTTAACTAAAACATACCTGTTAATGGACGCACCGGAATACCAGATATGAAACTTTCTTCCCGGGGCCGTTATGGATTACGGCTCCTTATCGACTTAATGGAACACCCCAACGAATCTTCCCTGACTGCCGTATCGGAACGGGAGGGCATATCCCTGCGTTACCTGGAACAGTTGGCGATGATCCTTAAACGGTCCGGTTTTATCCGGGCCGTCCGCGGCGCCGCCGGGGGGTATATTCTTGCAAAACCTGCGGACGAAATTATCCTGGCCGATGTATTGAGCATGCTGGAAGGAGATATACTGGTGGCGGATCCCGCTATGAGCGGCGAAAGAGAAACCAAAATCCAGCGCTGCATCCGGCTTATGGTATTGGATAAACTTAATACAAAAATTGTTCAGGTACTCGAAAATAAAACCCTTGCTTCCCTTGCCGGAAACCATGAAACGGCCATGTACTACATTTGAATACCGCATAACAGTCCTGTTGGACTGTTTTGCAATCTTACTAGGCTTTTATTTGTTTTTGTGTTATATTCTACCCCATGATAAGAACGCTCTCTGCCTGCACCGCCGAGATAGACGATGTAGAAGCCGCTGTTGCTGAAATAAACGGACAGCTTGGTACGGATAAGCTTCTGGCCCACTCCATAGGCATGGTAAGCTGTTTTGCCGATTTTATCAGTTCCGGGGTTATTGCAGCGCTGGCCAAAGCCCTGCCTTTTCCTATTGCAGGAACCACCACCATTGCGGGGGCTTCCAGCGGAGGCACTAAACGCCAGGGGGAGCTGCTTCTTTTCTTAACGGTGTTTACCAGCGACGATACGGAATTTGTCGCCGCGGTTACCGACAGCATTACCGGAGAGGACGATAGACCGCTCCGTGCCGCCTGGGAAAAAACCGGCGGCCAGCGGAGCGATAAGCCGGCAATGATGCTGAGTTTTGCGCCGCTGATCCTTGCCGTATCGGGAGATTTTTATACCGAAGCCTGGACGGCGATTACCGGTAATGTACCTAACTTTGGAACCCTTTCGGTAGACCATAACCCGGACTACCATGAAGCCCAAACCATCTTTAACGGCGAGGCTTTTAAAGACCGTTATGTGTTTGTTCTCTTTTATGGAAAAATCAAACCCAAATTTTTTATGGGTGGTATTTCGGAAAAAGAAGCCGTTAAGGAAAAGGGCCTGGTTACCGCCTCCCAGGGGAATTTGCTCCAGGAGGTAAACGGTATCTCTGTAGCGGATTACCTTGTAAGCCTGGGGCTTACCAAAGACGATGCCGGAAACATTACCGGCATCAATTCCTATCCCTTTATTCTTGATTACAATGACGGAACATCTCCGGTGGTCCGGGTAATGTTTGCCGTTACTCCCGATGGTTCTGCAGTATGCGGCGGCAAAATTCCCAAGGGGGCAACCCTTACCGTAGGATACATCGATGCCAAGGCAGTACTGGAAAACACAACGGCAATTATTGGCCGTGCAAAAGCAGCCCTGGAAGAAAACGGATCAATGTTGATCTTTTCCTGTGTAGGCCGTTTTTTTGCCCTGGGTTATAACACTTCTGAGGAGATAGACAAAATCCGTTCTATCCTGGGGGACACCCCCTTCCACCTGTGTTATTCCGGCACCGAACTTTGTCCCGTCGACGGCGAAAATGGCAGCCTTGTTAACCGGAGTCACAACGATACTATCGTAATATGTGTACTGTAAATGAGCTGGAACAGGAACTACAAAAAACTCGTTTAACCGTTAAAAAACTTGAACGGGAACTTAAGCAGGCCAATACCCTCATTGAACGAAACAGGGTTACCTTTGTTGCCAAGGATAATCTAAGCCACATTGTTTCCCAAAAAAAATCGGAGCTGGAAATGTATATGAACCTGCTCCTGGAAAACTGTCCGGACATCATTTTGATTTTTGACCAGGCCGGAAACCTTATCTACTGTACCAATGTATTCCTTAAAGCAACCAATACGGCGGCTTTTGGCCTTGTTGCGGGTACAAGTTTCCGGGATATATTTACCCGGTATGCCGCAAAGGATCTGCTTGCCAGGGCCGAGGACATTTACCAGGACCAAGAGACAAAACCCTCGCCGTCATCGGTATACATGACCGACAGCATAGACTTTGACGGCGGCGGCAATTTTAGGCATTACAGTATTCAGATAACGCCGCTGACCGGTGAAAAAGGCCGCAACATGGGGACCATTGTTATCTTTTACGACACGTCGGAACTTTTAAAGGCCCAGCGGGAAGCGGAAAAAGCAAACAAAGCAAAGTCCGATTTTCTTGCCACGGTGTCCCACGAAATACGCACCCCCATGAACGCAATTATCGGCATTTCCAATATGCTCCGTTCTACGGAGCTTTCGGCGGAACAGCAAACCTTTGTCAAAAATATCCAAAGTTCTTCCAATGTGCTGCTTACGCTGATAAACGATATTCTGGATTTTTCCAAAATCGAAGCGGGCAAACTGGAACTCGTAAGCGAGTATTTTAGTTTACCGGCGCTTCTGGAACGGCTTAAAACAATGTTTGAGCTTTTATTCGCCGAAAAAGATTTAAGCTTTCGCTGTTGTTTTGCGGATAATCTTCCGCTTGCGGTGTTAGGCGATGAAAAACGTATTGGCCAGATTATTTCCAACCTGCTTTCCAATGCCCTTAAATATACCCGGACCGGGGGCGTTAACTTCAAAACCGCCGTTGATGGTGAAGAAATTGTTATTGAAGTGGAAGATACGGGCATTGGCATTAAAGAAGATTCGGTGTCAAAACTCTTTACCGCCTTTGAGCAGCTTGATCTTGTACGGAACAAACAGGTTCAGGGTACCGGGCTTGGGCTGGCCATTACCAAAAAACTCTGCGAAATGATGGGCGGTTCCATTAAGGTACACAGCGAATATAACAAGGGATCCGTTTTTACCATCCGTCTGCATCTTAAAGAGGGAACCGTTCTGGATCTGCCGGAAGAAAAAAAGCCCGTCGAAGCTTTTACCGCTCCGGATGCCCAGGTTCTTTTGGTGGACGATATTGACATTAACCTGGAGGTGGCGGCCTTTGTACTTTACACCTACGGAATCACCGCAGACCTGGCAAAAAGCGGCAGAGAAGCGCTGGAAAAGGCCCAGGCAAAACCCTACGACCTTATTTTGATGGATCACATGATGCCCGAAATGGACGGCGTGGAAGCAACCCGGCCTATCCGGGCCGGGGGTTATAATGCCAAAACCCCCATTATCGCCCTTACCGCCAATGCGGTTAACGAAGCCAGGACCATGTTCCTGGCCAACGGTTTTAACGAACTGCTCCCCAAACCCATGGAAAGCAGCGTTCTGGCAGAAGTTCTTCTGCGCTGGCTTCCGGATAAACTGATAAAAAAATAAAAAAAACTGCCTTTTTGTTTGCAAGCCGCCCAATCATCTATTATCATTATAGTAACACTTAATAAGGAGAACTATGATGAGCAAAATAATTTTAGCCGGGGCGAACCATGCAGGAACAGCCGCAGCAAATACTATCCTGGACAACCACAAGGATAACAGCCTGGTAATCTTTGACAGTAACAGCAATATCAGCTACCTGGGCTGCGGAACCGCCCTGTGGATAGGCCGGCAAATTGACAATCCTGAGGGACTTTTTTATGCGTCAAAAGAAAGTTTTGAAAAGAAAGGCGCCGTGGTCCACATGGAAACCGAAGTCAAACGAATCGATTTTGACAAAAAAACCGTGTCCGCCGCGGACAAAAGCGGCAGAGAAATTACCGAAAGTTACGATAAACTTATCATTGCCACCGGGTCCCTTCCCATTACGCCAAAGATTCCCGGCCTGGATCTTCCCAATGTGGAATTTGTAAAACTCTTCCAGAACGGCCAGCAGATTAACAACATCCTTGACAAGCGCGAAATACAATCCGTGGCGGTGGTAGGTGCGGGTTATATTGGAGTAGAGCTGGCCGAAGCGGTACGCCGCCGTGGAAAAAACGCCCTGCTCTTTGAAACAGCGGATACCTGCCTTTCCACCTACTATGATGACTGGTTTACCCGCGGCATGGATAAGGTCCTTGCGGATAACGGCATTATTCTTCATTTTAACGAACTTGTCGAAGAAATTACCGGAAACGGCAAAGTCGAAGGAATAAAAACCAACAAGGGATTGTATCAGGTTGATATGGTGATCATGGCCATTGGCTTTAGGCCCAATGCCGCTTTGGGCAACGGGGTACTTGAGACCTTTACCAACGGCGCCTACAAGGTAAACCTGAAACAGGAAACAAATCTGCCCGGCGTTTATGCCATTGGCGACTGCGCCACGGTATACAGCAATGCCGTCCAGTCCACCTCTTACATTGCCCTGGCCACCAACGCGGTACGCAGCGGTATTATTGCCGGACACAATGCCGCCGGCCCGGTCGCCGGCACGGCGCTGGAATCCGCCGGGGTCCAGGGTTCCAACGGCATCTGCATCTTCAACTACAAGATGGTTTCCACGGGCCTTAATATCAAGGCCGCAGAAAAGGCGGGTTTTATTCCGTCCTATACCGAATTTGAGGACCTGCAAAAACCGGCGTTTATCACAGAAAACAACCACAAGGTAAAACTCCGCATTGTTTACGACAAAAACACCCGCCGGGTGCTGGGAGCCCAAATGGCATCGTACCAGGATATTTCCATGGGGATACATATGTTTTCGCTGGCCATTGAAGAAAAATGTACCATTGATAAACTTAAACTGCTGGATATTTTCTTCCTGCCCCACTTTAACCAGCCTTACAACTATATCACCATGGCGGCGTTGTCAGCGGTATAGGCGGTACCCGAAAGCTCCTTTTGCCTAACCGAAAGGAGTTTTATTATTTTTTTTCTCAAAAAAACACAAAAACCTCTTGACAACTATTCTGACGTACTGTATATTTTAATAGGAATGAACGTTCATTCCTATTTTTTACAGGAGTAACACAATGAAAAAGACATTTTTTGCGATTGCATTGGTAATGGTTCTGGCTGGATGTGAAAGTACGGCATCCGCTCCTGCGCCAACCGGCAATAGTTCTGAAATCCGCGACGTATTGAGCGGTAAAACGTTTCTGTATCGTTCTAAAGGGTTTGTGCGGCAGTCATGGTATCTAACTTTTAACTATGACGGCACCTACACTCAAACTGCCAATGGCAAAGAGCTGCTACAAGGGCCGTATTCGCTATCAGGCACAATAGTAAGCCTACTACCAGAGGGTATGCCGGAAGGGGCGGATCTTCTTGGACAACTGCATGGGGCCCTTGATTCAGTCGAAAATCCGGCACAGTTGAAATGGAATATGTCTGTTTATCAACTGGTGCAGTAAACAGTAAAAGGTGGACAGCGGGTTTTTTGAACACCCCCGTGGCTGTACGCCCCTGTGGTTTTTCCCGCTGTGCCGTACCCCTGTCTGTCACTACTTTACTTGTGATAATTGTTTTTTGACTTCTTCGAGGGTAAGGGTAGGCTTTTTGGGCCTCTTCGTTCCAAGGTAATTTTTGAATACGTCATCAACATCGGCAATGGTTCCTTTGCCTATTTTCCACTTGCGGGGCTGTTCAAAAAGGCTTGGTTTGTTTTGAGTTTTAAGTACCATTTCTATGGAGTCGATAAATTTTTTATCGACTTGCATGACGGTTTTTAATAGTTCTTTATCACGGAGCGCGTCATCGTTGCCGTGTACTAATAGGTTTCTATATTGTGAAGAAAATTCCCAATATAAATTTTCCATGATTTTATAATTGCGGTCTTTTGAAACAATTTTTTCATAATCAATTCCGCATAAATCCCATGCTTTTTTTACGATGGAGGTTTTGTCCCCTTCGTAATATTCACCAATTGCTACCTGCGCTGTTTTATACTGAACACGGTTATTTCTGAGGCCGATAAATAACAGCCGTTTTATAATGCCTTCTACGGTAAGGTGCAGTTGCAGAAATTGCCGGAGAGAAACTGCTTTTGACGACAAGGTTTTTTGAGCGCGTTCAAGATACAACATAATTTTCTCCTTTATTCCGTTACAAATATGCCAGAGGCAATCCCTCCGGGTTCGGGAAGATCAATTCTGGTCGTGCCTACCCAGTAGCAGGCTTTATCGTCGCCGTAATAGTACCCGACGGTGTAGACCGTGCCGCCGGATACGGTGATACCAGTGGTATGAGCATTGGTTCCGGGAATAATGGGAAGTTCGATTCTAGTCGTACCTAACCAGTAACAGGGTGTTATGGGGCCGCCGTCAGCATATTCCCCGGCGGTGTAGACCGTACCGCCGGATACGGTGATACCGGAGGTCCACCCAGCGGTTCCGGGAAGGTCGATTCTGGTCGTGCCTACCCAGTAGCAGGGTTTTTGGTCGCCGTCATAAACGTACCCGGCGGTGTAGACCGTACCGCCGGATACAGTTATGCCAGTAACACCACCGGTTCCGGGAAGGTCGATTCTGGTCGTACCTACCCAGTAGCAGGGTTTGCTGGTGCCGCCGTCTTGATAGGACCCGGCGGTGTAGACCGTGCCGCCGGATACGGTGATACCAGTGGCCCTCCCATCGGTTGGAAGGTCAATTCTGGTCGTGCCTACCCAGTAGCAGGGCTTGGTGTTGCCGCCGTCAATATAGTACCCGGCGGTGTAGACCGTGCCGCCGGATACGGTGATACCAGTGGCATAACCATTGGTTCCGAGAATAATGGGAAGGTCGATTCTGGCCGTACCTACCCAGTAGCAGGGCTTGTTGCCGCCGCCGTCAATATAGTACCCGGCGGTGTAGACCGTGCCGCCGGATACGGTGATACCAGTGGCATAACCATTGGTTCCGGGAATAATGGGAAGGTCGATTCTAGTCGTACCTAACCAGTAGCAGGGTTTATTGGTGCCGTCATAAACGTACCCGGCGGTGTAGACCGTTGCATTTCCGTTTATTGTTCCGCCGCCACGGTTAAAAGAAGCGCCGGGGTGGGCATATACACCACCGTATCCGTTTGCGCTATTTCCGGTAATAAGTCCGCCGTTCATGGTAAAACTTCCACTGCTTACTTCTACAGCGCCGCCCGGTCCTGCGGTATTGATATTATTCCGTATCGCTCCGCTGTTCATGGTAAATGACCCCGAATTGACGGTAACAAGCGCATTGTCCGCGGTCCCAGGCCCGCCATTCAGCGTAAGGGTTCCGCCGTAAGCGGGGGAACCAAGAACAAGATTGCCGCCGGTAATTTTTAAAAATGATCCGGTAAAAGAGCCTCGGTTAATGGTAATATTGCCTTCTACTGCAATAGTAACTTTTTTATTTTCCGAAAGGGTTATAGCGGAAACAGCGTCTCCTGTAAAACCGTTTTTTATTACGATAAAATCATCATAATTATCGGGGGCTCCGGTACTTATTGCTGTTTGCAGCGCTGCCCAGCTGTTTACTTCCGTATATACGGCCATTTTGACGGACACATTGTTAGTGCCGCCGGCTCTTACATCTATGTCCCTTGCTTCTCCTACCGCATTGATCGTATCCGGAAATGCCTCATCAAAGGCTTTAACGGTAACGGTCCACCTGCCGGGAACCGCCTGGACGGTAACGGTTTCTCCCCATCCGGCGCTTCTGGTTATTCTTCTTCCGCCGGGACCGGAAAAGGTAAGTTCATACCGTAAATTGTCCTTGCTTCCTAGCAGAACAGCTTTTGCTGCCGGACCCGAACCGAAAAGATCTCTCGGGTAAGCTGATTTTTTCCGGCAGGGATATCCGGCTCCTCTTGCGCTTTAAGTACCTGCTTTATGAACGGAAACTTTCCATAGACGAAGCACGAACACAGCTGGAAAAGGAA
>BNVB01000054.1 GCA_025997795.1 Spirochaetia bacterium
TCCCATTGCGGCGGGTCTTTTGTACCTGTTCGGTGGGCCGCTTCTCAATCCCATATTTGCCGCCGCCGCCATGAGTCTTTCTTCGGTGTCGGTATTAACCAATGCCCTGCGGCTCAAACGGTTTAAGCCGGCAAAGTTATAACATACAGGAGGTTAGACAAAATGAAAAAGACAAGTGTTTTTATAGCAGCGGCTTTTTTGGGGCTGCTGGTAATGGTAACGGTTTCCTGCGGCAAAGGCGGAGGTATTTCTTCGCTTGATGTGGTGGGCAAAGATTCGGTCACTTCGTTTGACAGATTATTGAAAGCTGCGCCGCAGTTGGTAACAGAGGACGAAATGAACGGCGGCTGGTCGATTGCTGCACCGGATAGCGAAGCGTGGTTTGTGTGGAGTTGGGATTACAGCACAAGCCCCCTGCATGATGTGATGCTGGTATTCGACGCAAAGCCTTTTATCAATGCGGGACTTGAAATCGAAAAACTGCCCGAAGACATAGCCTATTATGATGATATGATTATGGTAGGCACCATGTTGGGTAATGACAAATTTTCCGGCAAGGGTTCCGCTCTTTCATCTTACGAAGAAATCGTGAAACGATACCGGGCTTCGATTGGCTATCATGGTGCCCTTGACCACTACGGCGTGAATGTCGGCGGCGGCAACCTGTTTGAATGGGCCAAAGATATGGGTACCAATGACAAAGATATGGTTTTTGTACTTAATCCTGAACCGTTTATAACGGCAGGAGTTGATCCAAACGCTATTTCCGGGTGGGCCTTCGCTCCGGTTACGGTAGACGATGAAAATGGGAAGCCCGTACAGGTGGACAAAATCCTCAAGCCGTTTAACTTGTTGTAAGGGCGGAGGAGAAAAAAGTAAAAGGCTTGTTGAAAAGCTGTAACCGCAGCTAAACAGGCCGAACCCCGGATTTTCGCCTCCGTGCGAATCCGGGGTTTTTTACCCTTTGGGATTTTCAGATTTTGGTTTTGTCAATTTGTCTATGAGACTCTTGCCTATATCAGTTTGCGCAAGTCCTTCAAGCGCTCCTGCAATACTTAAACCGCCTTTTGGAGACAGCACTTCTGATACGGATTTTAATCCGCTTATTGCGTCTCCTGCATTGGCAATAATTTTAATCTCGGCGCGTCCCAGGTTCTTTGCTTGTTCTATTCCTATATCACGGTTTGCTTTAACCTGCTCGATGGTGATGAGGTATTGTTGATAGCCTTCATTTTCACCGACTTCTTTTGCGAGAGTGGTTTGGGCAACTACAGAGGCAAGCTGACGGGCCTTTTCGGCTTCACCTTCCGCAAGACCTATTGCTTCTTTACCTTCCGCCTCTGCCTTCATCTGTGCCAATTTACCTTCTGCGGTTGCTTCCAATTTATACTTTTCAGCATCAGCTTCTTTTGATATGGCAATTTTTGCCGCTTCCGCGGTAATTTCCCTTTGGTATTTTGCCGCGTCGGTTTCAACCCTTATTTTACTTTGTGCGGCTTCCGCCGTTAATCTGACAACCTCTTTTTGCTGTTCCGCAGTAACAATGGCAGATTGTTTGGTAATTTCTGCCGCACGTACGGTATTTACCTCTTGAACGGCCATTTGCTTTGTGGCGGTAATCTTCATCTCTTCCTGTATAGCTTGTTCGGATTGCTGCTGCGCTATACCCACCGCCTGAGTTGATTTCGCTGTCGCCTCACCTGATAAACGCGCAGCCTCAGCTTTAGCAACTTCTATTTCTTTGTTAGCTTCAATTTCAGCCTCTTGCGCTTTTTGATTATTTAATGCTACGACTTCCCGGGATTCTTTTTCGATCTCGGATTTACGCTTGGCCATAATATTACTGATAACAGTAGACCCTTTCGCGTCTTTAATATCCATCAATTCGATATTCTTGACCGGTATGACACCCCAATTTGCAAGTTCATCTTTTGTGTCATTAGTAAATATTTCACCATATTTACTTCGTTCACCCATAATTTCTATTAGAGGGGAATTGGCTAATATAGAACGAACCGATCCTTGAACTATACCGGTCAAATGATCCATAAGCTCTTTCATATCGGTAACGCGGGTCGCTGCTTTATCGGTGTCTTCTATACGGAAAAATGCTTTTACATCAACATTAAACGGCACACGATCTTTATCATATGCCTCATATTCACTTAGATCCAAATCAAAGTTCGATACCGATAATTTCCGGGAAGTGATGCCGATACCAGGCAGACATGCAGGCCAATTATAATACACATTGCCGCCAATTTTACCGGTGCCATAGGAAATAGTTTTCTTTCTATGCTGAACAATATGCACAACATCAGAGGCTACAACAACGCGGCGGGACATAATCCACAGAAGCAATACAAGAAACACCGCTCCGCCGGCAATTAATAAAATCATAGTAAAATTAGTAAAATCCATAATTTGCTCCTTCAAAAATCACCAAATCCCTGTTTCTCAAATACAAGCTGCCATGGCCCAGCTTCCTGACTTGGGCTGGTAAAATTATGGCACTGATAAAATCAGTATGTCAAGGGGTCGCCAAAGGCAGCCTGTTCCAGGACATTAAAATACCCTTGAAAATTATATGGGTAACTATATAATATACTGGAAGAAAGCAACGTATTACCAATATTTTTGCTACAGCCAAAGGCAAAAAAGCCGTTGATGGAATTATCGCTGACAATAAAAAGCTGGCAAAAGAAGTATCTGCCGCTCTTTGTGCGGAAGATCAAATCGTACTTATCGAATTATTGGAACGTCTGTTTGTCTCTCTGGAAAAAACAAATGATTAAGGGGGTATATGTGAAGAAAGATTCAACTTGGTTTTTTGAAGAAGCGCCCGCTTCAAGGGCGATAGCGCATTTTGCAGTACCGATGATGATTGGGATGCTGGTATTCATTGTTTATAATCTTGTGGATACGCTGTTCATAGGGATGCTGGGCGATCCAAATTTTATCGCCGCCGTTACCCTGGCTGTGCCGTTATTTACCCTAACAATGGGATTGGGCGGCATTTTTGGCATAGGAGCCGGAACCTATATTTCCCGGCTCCTGGGAGAGAAAAATTATTCAACGGTAAAAAACGTTTCTGCCTTTGTTTTTTACAGCATTATCGGCATCGGTATCATCGTTACAGCGCTTGGCTTTATCTTTCTAAAACCGGTTTTAGCTGTTTTAGGAACTTCCCCCGGCACCTTTAATCCAACCCGCGATTATGTAATGATTTTTATTGCGGGATTTATCCCCGTTATGTTAAGTTTTGCGCTGGGGCAGATTGTACGCGCCGAAGGCGCCGCCAAAGTTTCCATGATGGGAAACGTGATAGGGACCGTTTCCAACATCGCCCTTGATCCCATTTTTATTTTTGTGTTCGGGTGGGGCCTTAAAGGCGCTGCTTTTGCTACGGTACTTGGGTATTTATTAGCGACATTGTTTTATGTTTTTTATCTAACCCGGAGAAGCAAATTCCTTTCATTAAAGTTAAGCGATTTCAGAATGAACAAGGAAATTGCAAAACCAATTTTTTCAATCGGGCTTCCGGCATTTCTGCAAGACGCTGTTGTAATTGCAGTGTCTCTTGTTCAAAATAATCTTGCCGCCGCCTATGGCGATATTTTTATCGCGGTCATCGGCGTTATTTTAAAAGTGGGTATGCTGCCAAGGGCTTTAGCGCGCGGTCTTTGCATGGGTGTACAGCCGCTTTTGGGTTATAACTTTGCGGCAAAAAATATCAAACGCCTAAAAAGAATAATGAAACTTACCGGAACATACAGCACCGTTCTTGGCATGGTGATCTTTGCCGGGATGTTTATTGCCGGTACAAATGTGCTAAAAGCGTTTATAAGCGATACCGATATAATTGCTCTCGGAATGCCGTTTTTGCGTATTTCACTGGTGTCGTTCCTCACGTATGGCATTACATTCTTGTTTACGAGTCTTTTTCAGGCAACAGGCCTTGCAAAACCGGCGTTTGCGATGTCCCTTGCCCTGCTTTATATTTTTCTTCCGGTTTTGCTTTTTGCAAATTATACGATAGGCATTAGAGGTTATGCATGGGCACTGCCGCTTACCGATATATTAACCATGGTCTTGGGTGTCATATTATACCGGATTAACCGGGAAAAAATTATGGCGCAAACCCGTTCGTAGGCCAAGCCCGCTGCTGCGGGCGCAGCGTATACAGCCAGAACGTTAGGTGAAGCAAAATCCTATTACCACCAAGAACCTGCTTACACGGGGGAGATGGACGGCAGGTGGACTAACGATTTAGCCAACAGAATTTTTATATTTTATGCATTTGCCCTATTATTATACTTCTTGGCATATAGATCCAATACCTCATTTATCATTGTTTGGTATTTCACCTTGTTTTTTTCTGCATATTTTTTAAAAAAATCAACACTGGTACTATTTAAAGTAATAGTGATTTTTACCTTAGGTTCTCTTTTTATGAGTTGTTCAGGCGGTGGCAAAAAGTCCGCTATTATTTCACCTTCCATAATATTTTTTGATATGGTTTTAGGTGCATTAACGTACCTTGTTTTTTTGTTCATATTTTTCATATCCTTCCCTCCAGTATCCCGCACCAAATATGCGGATATTTTCATTTCTCATAGTAAATCTTACTGTTACTATGCCATTTCCATCATTTCCTATACAAAAAAATCTTTCCTCTTTTTTTGAATGTTTTTTATCTTTTATTATCACACGGTTTTTATCAAAAAATGCTCCTTGTACCGTTTCAAATGAGACATGGTGTTTCTCTATATTATCCAGATTCTTTTCTTCATCCCATTCAAAGGTCATACATATAATATTACATACTTTTTACCATAGTGTCAACCATATTTTGAAATAAACTTGATTCTTTTCTATAACCGTATGATTTTTTATTCCTCCTGAATTACTGTATCCATCTTGCAGCTTTTATGAATACATGATATAAAAAATTGATGGAAATCAATTGGAAAAAGAACACCGTACTTTTTTTAGCAGGACAGGCTTTGTCGCTTTTTGGATCAACGGTGGTTCAATATGCCATTCTATGGCATATAACGCTTAAAACCCAATCGGGAACCATGATGACCGTCTTTGCCATAGCCGGATTTATCCCCGCGTTTCTCATTTCGCCTTTTGGCGGCGTGTGGGCGGACAGGTTTAACCGAAAATATATTATCAACATAGCGGACGGAGGCATCGCCCTTGCCAGTTTGATTGTGGCGGTTTTTTTATTTTTTGGATTTGATAATTTTGGCATTTTATTAATCTGCGCTGTGGCGCGTTCCTTTGGGCAGGGTGTTCAAAGCCCGGCGGTAGGGGCATTTATTCCGCAGATTGTACCCGAAGAACATTTAACCAAAATCAACGGTATACAAAGCAGTATATTTTCCTGTGTCACCCTGACTTCTCCCATGCTCAGCGGCGCGCTTATGACTTTTGCGCCCCTGGAAGTGATGTTTTTGTTTGATGTGGTTACGGCCGCCGTTGGCATTGGTATACTGTTCTTTTTTGTAAAAGTGCCATCACTCGAAAAAAAGGAACAGGCGGAAATTTCCGTGGAAATTTCCGTGGAAAGTTCCGCGCAACTTTCCGTAGAAGGGCAAAAAGGAATATCCTATTTCCATGACTTGAAAGAGGGACTAATATATATCAAAAAACATGGATATGTTTTACGGCTCTGTATCTTTATGGCTCTCTTTATGATACTCGCTTCTCCTTCTGCTATGTTAACTCCTCTTCAGGTAACAAGAAAGTTTGGCGCCGAAGTTTGGCACCTCACCGCCATAGAAATGACTTTTTCAATCGGGATGCTGCTGGGAGGACTCCTCATAGGCGTTTGGGGAGGATTCAAAAACCGTGTCTATACCATGACTTTTGCTTTTCTGTTCTACGGCATGGGCATTATCTTGCTCGGGCTGGTAGCCAACTTTTGGATATATCTTGCTATTTTTGCATTTATCGGCATAACGATGCCGCTTTTCAATACGCCTGCTACGGTTTTGATACAAACAACCGTTGACCCCATGTATATGGGGAGGGTATTTTCCGTTATCGGCATGATATCCAGCGTTATGATGCCGACAGGAATGTTGATTTTTGGTCCCGTTGCGGATAAAGTGTCTATAGATATTCTTTTAATTGGAACAGGTATCGCATTGATGTTATTGGCTATTCCCTTTGTCGCCAATAAAACATTGCGTGAAATAGGGATAAGTCATTTAAAATAACCATTATGATGTTCCGCTGTCTGATAGAACTTCGCCATCCGCCGGAACTTCTGCCTGCTCAGCGGCTGCTTCCGGGCTAGTACGTTTGTTCCGTTTTTTCTTGATATTTTTCTTCGCCCACTTATTAAGCAGCGCCCGGAGGCCGTCATCGGTAAGTTTAAGGCTTTTGCCGCAATCGGGGCAGACAAAACGGTCCGATTCGTCCAGGTAGTCTTTACGGCAGCCAACACAGTACGTTTTACCGCAGCTGGGGCAGGTTCCGGCGGGCATATCGTCCGGCGGTATGGCATACAGCCGCAGGTTCGCTGCGGGGGCGGCGTTTCGTTCCACCTTCCATTCCCTGTTACATGAAGCGCAGGAAATGGTTCTAAACAACGCTTCGTTCATCCATGCTTCCAGATCGGAACGGCCTTTGGCGGTTTCTTCGCTTAAATTCAGATCAGAGAGTTGATCGAGGATCATTTTTACTTCGTCCCACTGGCCCACAAAAGCTTTGGTCCAGCCAAGCTGCAGAAGCGACGGGACATGATTGGGATCGATTTTGAGCGCCGCTTTGACGGCGGCTTCGGCCCGTTTGTATTCGCCTTTTTTTACCGCCACAAAAGCGATAAGCTCCAGCATATCGGGGTTCAGATCCGGGGGAAAATCGCGGCTGCCGGAACCGGCGGTAAGCGCATCGTCGGCTTCACCATAACGGTTCATCTCTATAAGGCAGGATCCCCGGTTATAGCGGTATAACATGTTAAGCGGCGCAGCGGCCATAGCCCGGCGGTAGAGGACATCGGCTTCTTCAAAGCGGCGGGAGCGGACCAAAAGATTACCTGCACAGTTTGCCAAAAGGCCCTCGGGGTCTTCTTCCGGCCGCGATTCAAGGATCGAAAGGGCCTTGTCTTCCATTCCTTTTAAGTAGAACGAAACCGCCTGGTTAACCCGTACAGCGGGAATGTCTCCCAAAATTGCCGCCGCTTCTTCAAGACAGCCGGCGGCCAGATCTACTTGACCTTTGCTTAGGGCCGCATGGGCGGCAAGGTTACGAATCCAGCCATAGGTTTGCGGATCTTCTTTTTTATCGAATGCCATGGCCGCTTCCAGGTCTGCGGCAAATGCCGGATCATCCGGGTTTTGATAAATAAGAAAACGGTTTTCTGCCAGGCGGAAACGGAAGAGCGGATAATCCGGCGCGTACTTGACGGCCTTTTCCAGCAGCGGCAGGGCTTCGTGCCGTTTGCCTTCCCGGACCAGCAATAAGCCCTGCAAAAAATAAATTGCCGGATCCCGGGCAAAATGTCCGGCCCTACGGATCTGTTCAGCCCGGTCCAGTTGTTCACCGGCGGTTTTCCAGTCCTCTATGCCAAAGGCCCATTTACCGGTAAGGGCACAGGCCTCCCAGTTATCGCTGCCCAAAAGGCGGAATTTGGGAATCAAAAGCCCCAGTTCCGCATAGAGGTTATCTGCCAAAAAGACACGGCCCGCCTTGAGGTACCATTTAAGGGCTTCTGCGCTTTGGTTAAGCAGTTCCCGGGCAACGGCGGTATTTTTTGCGGTGATGCCGCTTGTTTCGTCCAGGGCAAAAGCACGGTCGTAAGCATGGACGGCCTTTTGATAATCCCCGGCATTAAAGTGTGCGTGGCCCAAGAGGTTGTAGAGCGCCGCCGGATCGGCAAAAAGACCGGGAGCTTCACCTTCTTTGTCTGCCCATTGGATTAAATCGCCATAGTTTCCCCTGGCATAAAACAGAGCGGCCTTCATATTGTTAAGTTCCGGAAGAAGTTCCCCCCTTAGCTCGAGGGCTTCTTCCACATAACCCGCCGCTTCGTCCAACTGTTCCAGGGCCATGGCAAGCTTGGAACCCAGGAGCAGTTCTTTTTCCGTTTTAAAGTGGACATCGGCATTTTCGCTCTGTATCGCCGCCAGTATCACCGCGTCTTCCGCTGTGGCCAGTTCCCGGGAAAGGGCGGCGGCGGCGGATTCCCTTCCTTCCCAGGCTTTGTGCAGCTGTACCAGTGCGGGATTTACCTGACCCAGGGCAGTAAAGGTTTCCGCCAGCCGTACCCGGTTATCCGGCGGAGCGCTTAGTTCCAGGGCTTCGTAACAGGCCGCCGTTTCATCAGTCCGGGAATCCAGTTCCAGGGAAAGAAGCGAAGCCAGGGCAGTGAATTCACTCTTTGCACCGGGATCGCTGTTGTAAGGAGTGCCGGGGTTATTTTCCCCGCCGACAGCTTCGTAAGATGCGGCAGTAAAGGCAATACGCCCTGCCGGAATAGAGGCATCGTTCCAGCTGCCCACCCACTGTCCGTTGATCAACAGTACAAAGCGGCTGCCCCAGGCGGCCAGTTCCAGATCAAAAATGACGGGTTCCCCTGATACCCGGATACCCGGCGCTTCGGTCCAGCCTGCCAGGGCCAGGGGCACGCCGTTCCGTACCAGATCCAGCCGGAAATAAGCGCGGTTTGACACCAACGCTATATAGTAGGTCCGCTCGTCCACCATACGAAAGATAAAACCCGCCGCGGCATAAGCGCCCCGGGGATCAAGGCAGATCCGTCCGCTTAGGTGCAAATCCTCGTAGCGGTAGATCATATCTTCTGCCCAGGCGATACAGTTGGTTTTTTTTACCCCCAGGCAAAGGGCGCCATCGTCCAGATAGGCACGATACAAATTTTCTGATGTAATAGAAAAACGGACAAGGGGCGGTTTTCCCGGCTTGTCAGGCCGGGAAAAATCGGCCTTCCATTGTTCCTTAACAATTGTATCCGGATCAATTTTCTGGGGGGTGGATAATCCACGGCCAAAGAGCTTTTTCAAAAAACCGAGCATATAGACAGTGTAACCCAAAAATACCATATAAGTCGAGGGAAGTATGGGCAAAGAGACAATAATCAAGCGGATCCGGCAGGGTCTGGCGGCATTCATTCCAAAACCCGCGGGGAATGCCGGCAGTATAACGGGAACCCGGCTGGGCAAATTCTTTAGCAAGGCGCGTAGTATCTCTGCCGACAAGGTATTATGGATTTGGGCGCTCCTCATGGTTGCCGGGTTCTTTCTTTTTAGGCTCTTGAGCGGGAACCTTCCGGGAATGGCAACGACGCTGGTTTTTGCCCAGTATTGGGAAAACCAACTGGAAAGCCAGACCCTTACAAAGCTGGCTGCCGAATTTGAGGAACAGAATCCGGGAATCGTCATTAAACTGGAAACGATGAGCTGGGATGATATCCGTTTATCCCTGGAAGGAAAGGAAAAACCGGGTGACGATTCCGGCCGCCGTTCTTCGCAGCCGCCGGATATTTTTAGCATTGATCCCTACGGACTTTATGCCATAACTCCGTACCTGACAGCGGGCGGGGAAGAAAGCAATGTGCTGGCGCTTATTTCCTTTATCAATCCGCTTTTCTATAATATTGATCTGCTCCAGGCCGCAGGTTTTGACCGGCCGCCAAAAAATCAGACTGAATTACTTTCCTATGTACAGCGGATAAACCAGACCGCTGGGGCCGGGCAGACCGGATCCGTTTACGGCGCTGGTATCGCCCTTGGCGGCGGGGATCCTCGGCTGTCCTCTAAAGAGGAACCTCACAATGTAAGCCGCCACCTTCTTTCCTGGATTTGGTCCGCCGCGGGTAATTCCGAAACCGGCAGTTTTAACTTTACTACACCGGAGGTGGTAACGGCGCTGAACTTTCTTAATCAGCTTAAACAGTACCTGTATCCCAATCCTTTTGCCCTTACCCAAACAGAACTGCTCCGGGCCTTTGGCGAAGGCCGTGTGGGTATGATGATAGGATCCTCGGCAGACATACGGGAATTAAAAACCAAAGGTGTCAATTTTGGCATCACCACTATTCCCGGTCCTGAATCGTACACAAAACGTCCGGTATTTCCCCTTACTGTTTGGTATGCGGGAATTAACGGTAAGAGCGAGTATCAGGAGGCGGCCCGGAAATTCCTTGACTTTCTGCGGGAACGGGCGGGGAACCTTGCCGCCGCCGCTTATGCGGTTCCCGGCAACGGCCGGCGCAGCCGGGATATGTCCAAAAACGATCTGTTTTATGCCAAGGCCTTTGATATGTACGAAGCGGGAGAAATGGCCCGGGAATTGTACGATAAACCCGGCGTAACAGAACTGAACAGCATTATCCGGCGGGAAGTGGAGTTGATGTTTAACGGAACTAAAACTCCCCAGCAATGTGCCGAAGCTATACAACAGGACTGGGAAGAAGTCCGGCTGTCCTCTTAGCTTATGCGGGTCCTGATTACCCCCCATGTTTTTTCCGGCGATCCCAAATCCGCCGATCAAACGGTAAGAATCCCCGCCTCCAAATCCCACACTATCAGGCGGCTTTTAATGGCTTCCCTTACCGGGGGTCTTTCCCGCATTGAACATCCCCTTAATTCGCTGGACACCCAATCCTGTGCGGCAGCCTGCCGTATCCTTGCAGAAAGCCGCAGGTCCGAAGCCGCAGCCGCCGCCGAAGCCGCCGTTGAAGCCGGGGCCGCCGGAAAAAAGGTTTCCGCAGCCCCCCGGCTTATTGATGTGGGCAACTCGGGTACAACGCTGTTTCTAGCCATTGCCGCAGCGGCGCTGGGTTCATCCCCGCTTACCTTTACCGGGGATGAACAAATCGCCAGGCGTTGTGCGGGACCCCTGCTCGCCGCCCTTGCGGGATTGGGGGTATCGGTTTATTCCGGCAGCGGCCCCGGCGGCGATACGGGTTATATCCCCATCACGGTATGCGGCCCCTGGAAGGGCGGCCGGATAAGCCTTTCCTGCCCCACCAGCCAGTACCTTTCGGCGCTGCTTCTTGCGGCCCCCCTGGCCCCCGCCGGAACAGTTACCCAGATCGATGTACCCCTCTTAAACGAAAAACCCTATGTGGAAATGACCTTGTCGTATCTGGCGGCCCAGGGATTGTACAAGGCGGATTGTTCCGGACACATTAGCGCGGCGGCGGATTTTTCTTTTTTCCGCATAGAAGGCGGCGCTGCCTATACGCCAATACATGGCCCCGTACCGGGAGATTTTTCTTCCGCCGCCTTTCCCGCCGCCGCGGCGATCATTTCAGGCGGCGCCGTTACCCTGCGGGGTCTTGACCCCGCAGACACCCAGGGCGACAAGGTGTTTTTTGAACACCTTGTTACCATGGGCGCTGGAGTACAATGGAAGGGCGGCGATGTTACCGTATCACGGCCCGGCAAACTGCGGGGCGGAACTTTCGACCTTAACGATACGCCGGATATGCTGCCAATCATGGCCGTTTTGGCCGCCTATGCCGAAGGAGAAACTTCCCTGGTCAACGCCGCTCATGCCCGGATAAAGGAAACAGACCGCATAGCTGTCATGGCGGCGGAACTGCAAAAACTGTTTCCCCCCAGCAGATCCGGTTCCGTTATCTGCGAGGAAAGATCCGACGGCCTTGTCATACATGGCCGGGGAATGGCGGAAACCAGGGTTCCAACTTTAGTGGAAACCGGAGGCCCGCTGATCCTTAACGGTCATGGCGATCACCGTGTTGTGATGGCCCTGGCCTGTGCTGCACTGGGACTTCCCGCCGGGGCAGGGCCGGTGGAAATCAGCGGAGCGGAAGCTGCGGACGTAACCTACCCGGGCTTCTTGGAACTGTTGGGCGGAAGGTCTTATACTTAATCAATGCGCATAATCATTGTTGGTGCGGGACTGGTGGGGACCCAGCTGGCCCGGCACTTGATCGAAGAAAAGCACGACATCGCCATTATTGAGGCAAACGAAGAACGGGCCCGCCATGTGTCCAACCGGCTTGACTGCATGGTACTCCAGGACGAGGGCAATTCCATCAACGCACTGGAAGAAGCGGGTATTGCCAAAGCAGAAGCCCTTATCTGCGTTACCGATTCTGATGAAGTAAATATGATTATCTGCGGCCTGGCTTCGCGGTACCCCAAGCTGCTTAAAATTGCCCGGGTACGGAACGATGAATATGTACGGCGGAATTTTCAAAACCAGGTGGAAGCAGGGGCGCCGCCCATGGGA
This sequence comes from Spirochaetia bacterium, assembly GCA_025997795.1. Classification (GTDB taxonomy): domain Bacteria; phylum Spirochaetota; class Spirochaetia; order Treponematales; family Breznakiellaceae; genus BNVB01. The sequence continues at coordinate 12,235 of BNVB01000054.1, forward strand.
ATCGATTACTTTGTTCATCCCGATGTGGAAGCGGCCCGGTCCGCCCTGGATGCCATAGAACACGGGGCCATTGGCAACATTCTTTCCTTTGCCGGAAGTCCCTACGAACTGGGAACCATCGACGTGGCGGCCCATTCCGCCTTTGACGGCCTTACCCTTAAAGATTTCAGGACAATCCTTGAAGGCGAAAGCCTTATCACCCTTGTAGAACGAAAGGGCAAAAGTTTTCTTCCCACCGGTTCCACAAAACTCCAGGCGGATGACCGGATCTATCTGCTTGCCAAAGAAGAGGAGTTAAACGAAGGTTTTAAACTTGCGGGCCGTTCAGAAAAACCAATCCACAAAATAGGCATTGTGGGCGGCGGACGGCTTGGTTCCCTTATTGCCGCAGGACTGTTAAGCAAAGAACGGCGTAAACCCAATGAAGCGGCCGGTTCCGGAATGGATGCGGCCGGTGGTTTTGAAGCGGATGGAACAGAAAGAAAAAAAGCCAGGGGCTTCTTTTCTTTTTTAAAGACGCTCGTTCCCCGGGGTTTCAAAAAAGTGCTTATCATTGAACAGGATTATGGAATCTGCAAGGATTTGGCCGCCCGTTTTCCCGATGCGTTAATTCTAAACGAAGATATTTCCGACGAAAGTTTTGTAGCCGAAGAACATATTGACGATCTGGATCTTATCGTTACCGCCACGGATCTTCAGGAACTCAACATTATAACTGCAGTGTACCTTAAATCCCGCGGTGTAACCCGGACCATCGCCATGGTAACCGGATCGGGTTATGCCGCCATTGCACGGCAGCTGGGAGTAGATGTGGTAATTCCCATGAAAGATGTGGTGGTCGATTCAATTCTTTCAAAATTGATGGGCGGCGGCGTAAAGGGAGTACACCGCCTGGGAGACGGCACTGTGGGAATTCTGGAAATTGATATAAACCCCGGTTCCCAGCCGGAGGGTAAATCGCTTAAGGACTTCCACCTGCCCGAGGGCGCGCTTGTAATGCTGGTAAACCGCGGCGTGGAAGTTGACTTTATTCCCCGGGGCGGTTATGTATACACCGCCGGCGACCGTATTCTTCTTATTGCCCGCAACGGAAGCGAAATGGACATTGAAAGAATTTTTAGCAGCCCTGTTAAAGGTACGTCTGTCAAAGACGAACCTGCCAAAGGAAACGCCAAATGAAACGGCGGGCCATGTTCCGGCTCCTTACGCTGCTTGTTTCGCTCGTTGCCCTTTCCATGGCCGCGCCCCTCCTCTTGGCTTTGTGCCTTGGTGAAATTGCCATGGCAAAGGCCTTTGGCCTTACCATGACAGCGGCGCTGATTTTTTCCGCGCCGGTGCTTATCGCCACCCGGTCCCAGCCCATACGTTTTACCGCCTCCGATGGTTTTCTCCTGGTGTTTCTTGCCTGGGTCGGCGCCTGCCTTTTGGGCGCTGTTCCCTATTATGTATCGCAGTATATTCCGGATTTAACAAATGCCGTGTATGAAAGCGTGTCGGGCTTTACCACCACCGGTTCTTCTATTATCACCGACCTTAACGTTATGCCCCGGTCGCTGATCTTTTGGCGGGCAGAAACTCACTGGCTGGGGGGCATGGGAATGGTGGTACTTACCGTGGCCCTGCTTCCTCTTTTGGGAGTCGGCGGTTTCCAGCTTCTTAAAGCGGAAACCCCCGGACCCGGCAAAGAACGGATAACCCCAAAAATTACCGAAACGGCAAAGCTGCTGTGGCTTATGTATATTATCCTTACTGCGGTAGAAGCGCTGTTCCTTTTTCTGGCGGGAATGAATGTTTTTGATGCGGTAATCCACGCATTTTCCACCATAGCCACCGGCGGTTTTAGTTCCCGGAACGAAAGCATCGCCTACTATCAATCGCCCTCCATAGAATGGATCATCACGATTTTTATGATCATTGCGGGTTTTAATTTTTCACTTCTTTTTAGGATCATCCAGCGGAAGTTCCGGGAAGTGTACTACAACAGCGAAGCCCGGGCCTATATGTTGATCATCCTTGCCGCCGGAATCCTAACGGCCCTTTCCCTTAGTGCAAGCGGTTCCGCCGATGCCCCCGACACAGAAACCACCCTTAGGCACAGTTTTTTTTATACTGCCAGCATTCTTACCACTACGGGATTTACTGCGGCGGGACACAAGCTGTGGCCCGCCCTGGCCCAGGGGATACTTTTTCTTCTTATGTGGATAGGCGGCTGTTCGGGGTCCACCGCCGGGGGTATCAAGGTAGTGCGCCATGTGGTGCTTTTTAAACAAATGAAAAATGAAATGCGAAAAATCATTTTTCCCCGGGGTGTTTTTTCCGTCCGGCTTAACAATAAAGTTGGCCGGAAAGATGTGGTCTACGGCGTATCGGGATTTATTTTTCTCTACCTTATTCTAATTGCACTGGGGGCCCTGGTTACCGCCAGCTCGGGCCTGGATTTTTATTCTTCCTTTAGCGTTTCACTTATCAGCATTGGCAACGTAGGCCTGGGACTGGGGCAGATAGGATCACCGGCGGTTTTTTTGGCCCTTCCGGGTTATGTAAAGTGGTTTCTTTCCTTCCTTATGATAGCTGGACGGCTGGAACTGTGGACAGCGCTGGTTTTTTTAACCAGGGATTATTGGCGGTAAGGGAAAGGCAATGGGGGCTTAGCTTTTCTCTTGACATTTTTGTCCTATTTAAGGTATCATATAAAGTATCACCATTGCCGGGGGTAGATAGATGGACTTTATTATAACTCAAGAGGATTATAACGAATATCTCTCTAAAAAGAGCGCCATCAACAATGAACGGATACGCCCGGATGATCAGAGCTTTTTTGATGCGCTTATGACGGTAGACATGAAAAACGACCCGGACGGAAAACGGGCCATAGAGATTATTCGGGAATTATAAAATGGCAAATACCCCTGAAGAATTCCCGGTATTTACCGATCTTGATATGCGGCAGATTACGATTCTTTCTTCCCGTTTCCGTCTTTACCTAAAAGACTTTGAGATTAATAACGGACTATCCGGCATCATTGCGTCTCCCCCTGTTATAGCAGAAATATGCGAACGCATTGAAAAAAGACGGATATATTTTCATATCTTCTATAATTGCAAAATGGGCGAGTTAAACGAGGGATCTCTTATGTGTTTCTGGATATTGAAATTAATGCCGTTTTCACATCTGTCTATTCCCTTGAACGAACTCAACGCAAAAATAGCGTTATATTTGCTCAATAACGTGCTGATATATCATGCAAAGAAGAAAGGCAAAAAAGTAAATATTTCCAGCGAGTTATACGAGCGTCTTTATTATTCATTCCGCTTTAGAGATATAAGCAAAGAAGCAATTATGGCATTGTCTGAAAGTCTTATAATCCAATGAGCCTCCCCGCCCTAAAGGGACGGCGCTGGTTTTTTTAACCAGAGATTATTGGCGGTAAGGGAAAAACAATTGGGGGCTTGACAAATCTGTTAATAGTAAGTATACTTATTATAATACTACTTATTAAAGGAGATGTATTTATGGAACTGCAATTTACACTTGAAGTGAACGCCCCTGCGGAGAAAATTTGGCCTTATTACGCCGATCCCGCAAAACGTTATGTCTGGGAAGATGATTTAGAAGACATAACGTTCGATGGTGAGGTCAAGACTGGCACAACGGGCAGTATGAAACTGAAAGAAATGCCCAATATGCCGTTTACCTTAACAGAAGTTATCCCAAACGCTTCTTATTGCGACAGGACGGATGTTCCGGGAATGGGGAGCCTCTATTTTGGGCATAAAATCCTGCGGGAAAACAGCAAGACCTATATCCGGCACAGCGTCCGGCTGGAAAAAGAGAACGCATGCGAAGATGACCTTGGCTTTCTTAGCGGCGTGTTCTCCGATGTACCCGGTGCGGCTTTGAAAATCAAAAGGGAGGTTGAGAAATAGGTGGAATTTCCCTCTCTTAAATTCAAAAAGGACTCCGAGACTTCAACCGGATTGGTTTTTATTCGTGTTTACAATAAATGGCACTCCACAATAAAAAACGCATTGCGGGAAGTTGGTATAACTCACCCGCAATTCGTAGTTATGACGGTGCTGAATTTTCTGTGCCAGTCGGACGAATATGTGACACAGGTAAATATCGCAAAAATGGCGGATATGGATGTTATGTCCGTTTCACAAATCATCCGGGGCCTGGAAGAAAAGGGGTTTTTGAAACGGGCGGTTAATCCGAACGATACCAGAGCAAATGCCGTGTGGCTCTTGGAAAAAGGACAGGAAGCAATCAAACGGGTCTTGCCAATCGTTGAAAAGATAGACGATGAATTTTTTGGCGTTTTATCAGACAATGAGCATTATTTTAGGGATTGCTTACACAAATTGATAGCTTCTGAATAATTTAAGGGCAAGGTGGGAAGGGGATATAGCCATCTTCCATCATGGTGCTGTATACTCCCGCCTACGAACCCCGCCGCCGCTCCGGGGAGGAATTATCCAACATACGGATTGCAGGGCAGGTAGTGACGTGTTATCATAGAGTATAGGTATGAGCGAATTGCGGTTTATTTGGGACGAAAACAAGAATCTTGACAACATCAAAAAGCATGGGGTGAGCTTTGAAGAAGCCTCCGCCGCTTGTTTAGACCCGAATTGTGTTAGAATTTTTGATGAAACTCATAGTATAAATGAGGATAGATGGATTTTGCTTGGCAGGGTACGGGAAACCGTACTGTTCGTGGTTGAAACCGAGCAGGATACTGATACAATCAGAATTATATCAGCCCGGCCAGCCACCAAAAGAGAGAAGGAACGGTATTATGGCAATGGTTACTAAAAAAGTTATAGAAATTCTGCCGCTTTCGGTGGAAGCGGTACAACGGCTGGATAAACTCAAGGGCATAAAAGATGAGGATATAGACACCTCTGATATGCCGGAACTCACGG
>BNVB01000055.1 GCA_025997795.1 Spirochaetia bacterium
GGAGCCGTCAATATCCCCGGCGGCGAGTTTTTGTTTTGCCGAAGCGGCCAGGGCATCGGCCTGGGTAAGACGATCCGGCATTAGAGTATCCGCTCCGGCAGTAACAGCTTTGTCCCTCGCGGCGGCCAGCGCTTTTTCCTGCTCTTTGGCAAACTGCGGGGCGGATTTTTTGTAAATAGCATCGTAGGCGGCGCCTATGCCATTCCATTCGGTAACCCGTGCATAAGCATCGGCCTTGGTTTCCGGATTAGCGGTACGGGCGCTGGCGGCGCTGTAGCGGTCTTCGGCGGCTTCCCACTCGGCGGGAAAATACCCCTCGCCATTCACATATTCCGCCAGGGCACGGGATTCTTCCGCCTTGGCCCTGGCCTGGGTTATGGCATCCAGGGAAGCTAAATCGGCGGGACCGGAAAGATCCGCAGGAATACCGCCGCCGGTAAGTGAACTATCTATACCGGTATCGGTATCGGTGGTTTTACAGGATAGTAAAATAAAAGGGCTAAGAAACCCTATCAACAGCATATACCGGATTTTTAATCTCATGTTTTAGCCTCCCAATCAGTAATTGATTATAACACACAAAGGGAACAATTACAAACTTACCTGGCGCTTATGGCTTCTCCGGTCATGCGGTCGCAGCGTTCATTGTAGGTATTTCCCGCATGCCCCTTAACCCATTCCCAGTTAAGGGCAAGGCTGCCCGCCAGAGTATCCAGTTCCAGCCACAAATCTTTATTTTTGACCGGTTTCTTGTCACTGGTCCGCCAGGAATTTCGCTTCCAGTTTTTAATCCATTCGGTAATACCCTTTTGGACATACTGTGAATCGGTACGCACCACCGCCTCCCGGGCAAAACCGCCTGTCTGCCCCAGGGCCTTAAAGGCCCTAAGGGCAGAAATAACCGCCATCAATTCCATGCGGTTATTGGTGGTGTTTTGTTCAGAGCCCTTGGCTTCCGCAACGATGGTATCGCCCTGAAAAGTCTTTTGAACCATCACATAGGCCCAGCCGCCCGGGCCCGGATTGCCCGAACAGCCGCCATCGGTATAAATATCAAGCGCCATAATGCCGCACCCTGATCCTTAGTACTTTGCCACCTTTTCCCACTTGCCCGATTCGGCGGCGGCAAACAATGCGTCCAGGACTGCCATGTTGGCCACCGCATCGGAAACGGGGGTTGGCGCTTCGGTCCGCTTTTCCGCCACCGCCAGGGCAAAAGCGTCAAATTGCAGGAGGTACTGGTCGTCAATCTCGGTTTCGATGATCCGTGAACCCACCCCGGTATTAACATGGACCCGGCCGGGTACATCACCGTACATATTAAAGGGCACTTCCACTGCCAGGGTTCCGCCGGTTCCCACTGCCCGGACCCGCTGCCAGGGGAAAAGCTGGGTGCCGATGGTAAAGGTAGAAACCCGGCCGTCCCCAAAGTCCAAAAGGGCCGAAGTTAAAATATCGGTTTTAAAGGCCGGGTCCCGTTTTAACGAACAGCTAACCCGTTCCGGTTCGCCGCCCATAAGGAGCCGGGCGCTGGAAACGGTATAACAGCCAATGTCAAGGATGCCGCCGCCGCCCGCTTCGGCAATATTACGGATATTGGAGCCGTCTTTAAGGTCGTAGGAAAAAATGGCGGCGGTAGTCATCACCGTGCCGATTTCCCCGGCCCGGACAATTTCCGCGGCCCGTACCCATTGGGGGTGGAAGCGGTACATAAAGGCTTCCATGATCAAAATCCCTTTCTTTTTACAGTATTCCGCCGCTTCCGCCGCTTCTTTGGCATTCATTGCCAGGGGTTTTTCGCAAATAATGGGTTTTCCTGCATCGGCGGCCTTTTTGATATACTCCAAATGGAGGTGGTTGGGCAGGGGACAGTACACAAAGTCGATTTTTGGGTCCGAGAGGAGTTCCTCGTAGGAGCCGTAGGCCTTTTGAAAGCCCCATTTATCGGCATATTCCTGGGCTTTTCCCAGATTCCGGGAGGCAATCCCGTAACTTTCTACCATTAATGAGGATTTTAACGGAGTTGCTATCCGTAAGCTGTAATGTCCTGATGTACCCAGAACGCCAAAACGTAGTTTTTCCATGATTCCCTCCAGAGCTTGACTTTTATAGCATATTTTGCTATCTTATAGACGGTCCCTTTGGCAGGGGCTAAATCCATTCCTATTTATACCAAATTCTGGTACGTTATTTAAGAGGAGAAAAAGAACATGGCTAAACAGTTGTTGTTCAACGAAGAAGCCCGGCGCAAACTGCTTGCCGGGGTTGAGCAGATTTCCAAGGCAGTCAAGGTTACCTTGGGCCCCAAGGGGCGGAATGTCCTTCTGGACAAGAAATTCGGAGCCCCCACCGTTACCAAAGACGGCGTGTCGGTCGCAAAAGAAGTAGAACTGGCAGACCCCTATGAAAATATGGGTGCCCAGCTTCTAAAAGAAGTGGCCACCAAGACCAACGATGTGGCCGGAGATGGTACCACAACCGCTACGGTACTGGCCTATTCCCTGGTTAAAGAGGGCCTTAAGTCGGTAGCCGCCGGGATGACCCCCATCGAGCTTAAACGGGGCATCGACAAGGCGGTAGAAATTGCCGTTGAGGAAATCAAAAAGAATTCCAAGGAAATCAAAGACAAGGAAGAAATTTCCCACGTCGCGTCTGTTTCCGCCAACAATGACAGCGAAATTGGCAAAACCATTGCCGATGCCATGGAAAAGGTCGGTAAAGACGGGGTTATTACCGTGGAAGAGTCCAAAACCATGGACACCACCATCGAGTTTGTGGAAGGTATGCAGTTTGACCGGGGTTATATCTCCGCGTACTTTGTAACCGACCGGGACACCATGACCAGCGTTTACGAAGATGTATACATTCTGATCCACGACAAAAAGATTTCCAGCATGAAGGACATGCTTCCCCTGCTGGAAAAGGTTGCCCAGAGCGGCAAGCCCCTCCTGATCATTGCCGAAGATGTGGACGGCGAAGCCCTTTCCACCCTGGTAGTGAACAGCCTCCGGGGAACACTCCGTACCTGTGCGGTCAAGGCCCCCGGCTTTGGCGACAGGCGCAAGGCCATGCTGGAAGACATCGCCATCCTTACCGGGGGCGAGGTTGTTTCCGAAGAACTGGGACTCAAGCTTGAAAATACCGAAATTTCCCAGTTGGGCAAGGCTAAAACCATCAAGATCGATAAGGACAATACCACGATCATCAATGGCAGCGGCAAGCCCAAGGACATCCAGGACCGGATTGCCCAGATTAAAGCCCAGATTGAAGACACCACCAGCGACTACGACCGGGAAAAACTCCAGGAACGGCTGGCAAAACTGGCCGGCGGCGTGGCGGTAATCAATGTCGGCGCTGCTACCGAAGTGGAACTAAAAGAAAAGAAACACCGGGTAGAAGATGCCCTTTCCGCCACCCGGGCAGCCATCGAAGAAGGCATTGTTCCCGGCGGCGAACTGGCCCTTATTCAGGCGGCCATTGCCCTGGACAAAGCCGATACGGCCGGACTGAGCGATGACGAAAAAGTGGGCTTTAAGATTGTCAAACGGGCCCTGGAAGAACCAATCCGCCAGATTGCCGAAAATGCCGGACTTGACGGCGCAGTAATTGCCGAAAAGGCCAAAAACGAAAAGAAGGGTATTGGTTTTGATGCCGCCAAACTGGAATGGGTGGACATGGTCAAGGCCGGTATCATCGATCCGGCAAAGGTAACCCGTTCTGCCCTGCAGAACGCCGCTTCCATCGCCAGCCTGCTCCTTACCACCGAATGCGCCATAACGGACATTCCGGAGAAGAAGGACCCGCCCCCCATGCCCGGCGGCGGAATGGGCGGTATGGGAGGAATGGACTACTAAAAATCACCCGGTGATTTTTATTTGGTTTGCCCGCCGGGCAAACCAAATAAAAAAGCCGCCCTCGGGCGGCTTTTTTTATTACTTCCCCTTTACTACTAAAACCCATCGGACTATATTTATCTATCGGTGACATCTGAAAATTCTGTGATCTCTGTCAGCTTTTTCCGCAACAATTTTTTATCTGGCAGCTTGAGGGTGTATTCGGAGATAAGGGCCGGGGTCAGGCTGCGGCTAAGGGCATACTCAACAACGGTGTCGTCCTTGGAAGTGCAGAGAATAAGACCGACGCTGGGATTTTCATGGGGCTTTCTGACATCACGGTCAAGGGCCTCCAGATAAAAATTGAGCTGGCCCAAGTGGGCAGGGCTGAATTTTTCCACCTTTAGCTCAATCGCCACCAGACAGGTCAACTCACGGTTATAAAAAAGCAGATCAATGTAGAAATCCTGATTGCCAACCTGAACCCGGTATTCTTCACCGATGAGGGAAAAATCCTTGCCGAATTCGAGTATGAATTTTTTCAGGTTTTCAAGGATTGAACGCCGCAAATCCTTTTCAAGATGTTTTTCGGGAAGGTTAAGGAATTCCAGGGTATAGTTATCTCGAAGTGCGCCAAGACCTTTGCTTTTTGCGATAAGATTTTTATTCCGCTTGTTTGAAAGCATGGTTCGTTCAAAGAGCAGGGTATCAATTTGCCGTTCAAGTTCCCGTTTTGAATGGTTGTTCTTTATACATAGTTTGATATAAAACTCTCTGGCTTCACTTGATTTTGCCCCTGCCATTATAAGGATATTGTTTGACCAGGTAATTTCTCGCACCAGTGGTGCGAGTTTTGGTTCGTCTTTGTAGGTCTCATAAAACTGCTTCATCCGCCAAAGATTTGAAGGTGAAAATCCTTTAATATCCGGGTAGTGGGTTTGAATATAGCGTGAAAATTCCGCGATTGTATTTTCGCCCCAGCCGTTTTCAAGAGTCTTTTGGCTGATATACTCGCCAACATCCCAATACAGATCGATAAGGCCGTTATTGACGGCTTTGTATATCTTGGTCTTTGCCTTTTCGATGATTGAGATTATTTCGGTGAAGTTGGCGGTTAGGTTATTGAGCATATTTCCCTTATAACATATTTTTCTGTAACATTATAGGAATTTTTCCGTAAATTACGCAACTCAAATTTTTTTCCATGGTTTCCCTTCTGGTACTGTATCTGCTAGCTTTCGAGGAGCTTCAAAAACAGTATACGGTTTATCCAAGTGATTACCAGTTCAAGTGCGTATTCAAAACCACCGAATGCGCCATCACGGACATTCCGGAGAAGAAGGACCCGCCCCCCATGCCCGGCGGCGGAATGGGCGGTATGGGAGGAATGGACTACTAAAAATCACCCGGTGATTTTTAGACAGGTTTGCCCGCCGGGCAAACCAAATAAAAAAGCCGCCCTCGGGCGGCTTTTTTTATGCAGAACATTTGAAAAAGCAATCGCCCAGCATAAAGCTGATAAAATTCAAATGTAACTGTTCATGGATTTTCCTTACTAGGTGTTTTCGATAACTTGCCAATGTCCTTTTTTATCTGACCCGGTTCGTTTTATGACACCGTTATTTTTGAGATCTTGAATATGCCGTTGAACTGTTTTTCTGGTTAAAGCTAGTTTACTAGCGATTTCTTCATATGTGGTATTTGAATCATTGGCTATTATTGCAAGAATCTTGCTTGCTGTGTTTTTTACAGGGACATTTACAGGGACATTTACAGGGACATTTACAGGGACATTTACAGGGACATTACCGTCTTTTAAAAGCGGAACAATGGTCTTAAAAATATCACCTTCCAGCAGCTCAGGATCACCGCCGGAATATATTTTCGTATACCTATAGAGATTACGAACGCCCGAACCAAGGGTATCTGCATACCCAATATTCACGAAAAAACGCGCTAAAATGGGATTTTTGGGATACGGATTAAGGTTTTCAAGAGTAATACGGCCCGGCTGTAAAGACCGGTTCCAGTTTTCTGTAATGATGCGCTCTTTTTCTATGATGATCCTCGCCGGAAATGTCCCTGTGTATTCACGATGCATAAGGATATTTGATACCAGTTCCCGGGCGATATGGCTTCGGACGCTTACACTTACATTGTCAATCAGAAAAAACCTGTCGAGGGTATGTTTCTCTATAAACGCCATAATTTTACCAAAGCTTTCAATGAGGTTTGTCTCTACTCGCTCACGATCATCATAGCGATCAACATTGTCAACGCGAAACAGGCAATCGGTAACATAGCCCGGGACAGCCTGCTGTATAATTTCATCACGTCCAAAAAGGAGAATTGCAGCCCGGTTAAATCCGACTTTACCGGTGATACGATCTTCTTCGTAAAGGCCCGAACTTTTCATAATCTCCATATCCGACATGTTCGCCCATGGATGATCGCTTCGGGTATTGATTGCCCGTTGTTTTATCTGCGGCATAAGGTCAAAACGAAAGTCAGTTTTCTTTGCATACGGGAATATCTCGCGCTCAGTAAATTGGGTTGATTTACGCCGGGCCAAATGGGCTATGAGTTCTGTTGAACCTGAAATATCAAAATCGCCGTCTTCATTGCGATCATAGATTCGTCCGCCAAATGATTGAATTTGTGAACTTACCGGAATATAGGTGCAGAGTATTGTTTTGCCTTTTACCGTAATTTCCTGTAAATTCAAATAGAGCGTTGGCGCTAAACGCTGCGGATTATTGAGCATATTTGCAAAATTATTTTTTATTGCCGTTATTGCACTGCGGTTCACCCCGCTAATGGTTCCATCATCATCCACGCCAAGCAGAATATAACCGCCATAGCGGTTTGAAAAGGCGCATACCGTTTCAAAAACACTATTATTCAAAGTGTTTGTGCATTTTTTGAATTCAACTGTCAACCCTTCGCCACCGGCGATAAGCTGTTTTATTTGTTCAGTTGTCACGTTGTTTTCGCCTTTATTTTAACACAGAGGAATAAAGGATTAATAAGCCATTGTTAGTGTATCGAAACGGTCGAGAATGGCGACAATATCGGCATACTCCTGTAAATATAGCCTATAGCAAATAGAAAGGACGGTCAAGCGAAAATTTCTATCTATATTTTGTCCAGTTCTTTTTTGGAAGTATAAATAACAATAATAAGAACTATTATTGTTATTGGTAAAATAAAAAACCTTTGGTAGAAGCAAAGACCTGGAACAGGGGCATGTACCAATTAGAAATTTAGAGTTTTTATCTGTAACGTTCATGAAAGAGGGGGAAATAAGCAGTATGTTATTGTATTTGTTCAAAAGATTTAAGGGGCAGGAGGAGTGGAAACGATACCCATCATGTTGTTGTACTGTTCTACAGCTTCTTCTATGGGACACATAGCTGCAACGGCTTTGCCATGTTCCAGAACAAATCCCTTCGTACAGAGTTCTTTCATCATATCAATGGCATGGCTTACAAATAATACAGTACGCCCCTGGTTCAAGCACAGATTTTTCATCTTATCAAGTGCTTTCTGCCGGAATCCAACATCCCCCACGGCCAGCACTTCATCGGATATCAGTATTTCCGAATCAAGATGGGCCGCAATAGCAAACCCCAGGCGTACATACATACCGGAAGAATAACGTTTTACCGGAGTATCAATATGGTGTGTGTCAATTTCGCTAAAAGCAATAATCTCATCAAGTTTACAGCTTACTTCCCGCCGTTTCATGCCCAAGATGGCGCCATTCATATAAATATTTTCCCGGCCCGTAAGTTCATTGTGGAATCCGGTACCCACCTCAAGGAGACTAACCAGCCTCCCCTTTATATGAAACTGTCCTTCTGTGGGAGCCGTGATTCGGCTTAGTATTTTAAGCAGTGTTGATTTTCCTGCGCCATTCTGCCCCATAATGGCAATACTGTCACCCTGCTCAATTTCCATATTGATCCCCGAAAGCGCCCAAAAACCAGTCTTATCGTAGACCGTTTCGTTTCCGATTTTAATATTGGGATCATCCCGGCCAAAAACCCGGGCAACATAACTTTGGAGGTCTTTCCAGAGTACACCGTTGTTTATAACACCCAGACGATAATACTTGGAGAGATTTTCAACTTTAATTGCCAGGGCCATTATACCACATCCATGGAAGTACGCTCTGTATGGGTAAAAAGAATAAGCCCAAAAAACATAACCAGCACTGTTACAATAAGACTTGAAAAAGTCATTGATAGAGGAACCTCGCCAGCGCCATAAAACCAAATCCTGAACATTTCCATGGGGGCGCTAACGGGGTTAATATAAAAGAAAAAACGCAGCTTTTCCGGAACCTGGGAAAGGGGATAAACAACCGGTGTGGCATACATAGCAAGAGACAGCGTAAGACCAACCACATGATTTAAATCCCGGTATCTGGTAGTTAAAGCAGAAACGATCATGCCTATACCGGTACCCAAAGCGCCAAGCCAGAGAATTAAGAAGGGAAAAAGAAATGCATAAGCAGTAGGTCTTACCGGGTTCCCCGTCACTATAAAATAGATTAAAAAAACCATAAGGGAGGCAAATTGGATTATCATTTTAGATATAGCGCTAAAGGTGGTTGCTATAGGTACAGAAAGCCTGGGAAAATATACTTTGCTAAATACGCTAGAATTGCTTAGAAAAATATTGGAAGCGCTGTTTAAACAGGTAGAGAAAAACCCCCAAAGCATATTACCGCCAAAGTAAAACAGCAGCATTGGAATACCATCTGTACCAATGTTGGCTATATTACCAAAAGCAAAGGCATAGACCATGGTAGAAAAAAGAGGACTTACAATATGCCAGAGGGGACCAAGAACAGTCTGTTTGTAGGTGGTAGTAAAATCCCGGATAAAAAACATTATAATCAGATCGCGGTAGTGTATTAGCTCGCGCAGATTCAGATCGAGTAGTTTATGTTTTGAGGATACCGAATAATCCCAGTGCATTTGCAATTTCTTCAAGCCGACTGTTTCTAAGTCTATCTGTTTTTCCCCTAACCCTTTAAACATTTATTTATGAATTCCAGGACACCAAGTGGGCTTTCCTGTATATGTTTTTTTTCAAACGAAACGGTATCAAAATCCCGTGAGAGATAGTCCAATACATACCTTTCGGGAATCCCGCTAAAAAACTTCATCGCTTCCCTTAGGGTGCGATTTTTTCCAACCACACAGGTGCCTCTGTAATACCGCCACACATAATTACCGTAGGTTTCATATTCGCTGAAATAGCACCCATCAAGTCCGTTTTTTCGCGTAGCCGCCAGAATTTTTTTATAGAAGGATTCTCCTTCCAGTTTGTCATTTTCTTCAATCTTCCCAATAAGCTCAATCATTATATCTTTTTTGATAAGCATACATTCGGCAATGAAGGAAAAATCCGCCTCCCTGCAAAAACGCCCATTAAACAGCTTGTCAATCATGTTAAAATAGGGTGCATAATATTCCCCTTTCTTATAAAACACCACCTTGTCTTTTTGCAAAAAAGGAATCGGATTCAATGGTACGGTATCTCCGTCAAATATAAGATAATATTCATGCCGGCAACGGTATGCATAAGCCATTTTTAAAAATTGGTGGAAATACCCGCCGACTATTTCACCATTTATATCTTTTATTGCTTTATAGCTTAAACCTTCACAAATTTCATTCTCATCTAATATTTCAACATTTTTATTTTGAAATAATTCCTTTGTTCTTTGATTTTTTTTTGTAATAATTACTATCTTCTGCGGAGAAAGATTATTTATATAATAATCAATATACTTTGCTGTTACACCCAGATCGCGTTCTGCGGCAATTAAAATCAAATCGTAATTATTTTTTTCAAGAACCGGTTTCTGCGGCAGATTTCTATTATTCCAAAGAACCACCTCTTGCCGCGAAGGAAAAAAATTATTATCTTCAAGATTATGTTTGAGTAATAATGATAACGCGCGGGTTTTTATATCGGTTTCCATCATGTCCATTCAGCTAAGTCTTTTCTTGATATATTCCATTTATGCCCTTTTGTGCGGCCTCTAACATTGCAATACCGGCAGAACGGAATAGGGGCGGCTAAAAAATTAAGAATTTCTTCCGCATTTTTCGCTTTATAAATATCAATAGAATCATCTTCTGTTACCGAGAGACCTGTTTTAAAATAATCATTAAAGAATTTTATATGCGCCGCGGAAGCGCAGGTGTAAAGCCTGCCATCGCGTAATGTAATGCATGAATTTGCGAATCCGCAATACTTGAAATTTTCGGCAATATTTTGCTGCCCCTTTAAATCAAGCGGATAATGCCACATATTATTTTGCTTTTCAACTGTTAAATCGGTTGATGAAAAATCAAAATCGACGATAATAAGATTATTATAATAACCACACTTTACAATATATGTTTTCGCCTTCGTACTAATTGTGCCGATATCCAATTCAATTGGATACTTACTTATGGCAATCTGTATGTTGTAATCGGCGCAGCTTTTCCAAAATAAATCCGGCTGGTTCGATAATAATATGCCGTTTGTCACCAATAAAATGCGCGTTGAATCATCAAAACAGGAGCGTGCCGCCCGCATGAATTCTATTAACTGTGGATGCAACAGCGGTTCGCCTCCAAGAAGCTGAATATATTGTAAATGCCCACCTGATAACCGCGCTATACGATTACAGTCGGCAGTGAAAGAATTTACATCAAGAAAAGATTTTTGAGCCAATGGCGAGAAATGGCAGCAGCCGGAACAATTTAAATTGCAATGCTCAGTAATATGTACTTCAAAACACAACACAGAACGGGCAAGCAATCTTCTTTTAATTACCATTTTTTCAAGGCGATCTTTAATAATATTATTTTCCACTATTTGATCATCCTATTTTTGGGTGAATTGCCGGGGTAATTTGCCCTTCAACTCAGGTACATCGTCTAAAAAAATCCGGCTGTCCGCTTTTGGGTCGTGCAGCTCTATAAATTTCATCTGCCTCAATAATGTTTTTAATGGTATTCGATGCTTATTGGTTAAAAAATAAAAATACTTTTTTATAAACCACGACGCATTACACCAATGAACAGCATATGTGTTTTCAGTAATATATTTATATGTGAATTGTTGGAAAGGATGAAACGGAGAAAAGTATTCATAAGGAAATATCCTTATATCATCATAGATTCCGTTATTTATTAGATTGGTAAGAATATCCGGAATCTGAAATCTGGAACTTTTCCAGATTTCATCATGATAAAATTCAATAACTGAATTTAAGACAGGACGGCCTTTTTCTGCGCCAAACACAGCAGGCTCAAGAAGATTAAAGAGACTATTACCGATAAACATTTTATACCCCAACAGGGGTTCAAAATCCTTGTAAACGGTAACATCCGTATCAAAATAAATGCCACCCTGATCATGTAAGACCTTGACGCGCATGTAATCCGATACAGACGCCCACATCTTTAAATCATACACCGTTTTGAACCAAAGGCAGTTTGAATATTCATATTCAAAATCAAAATAAGGCGAGTTTTCGTTAACCTCAATTATTTCATAACCCGGCAGCATCAATCGCCAGTTCTCAATACAAATCTCTGTCATCCGCGATTTGGGTTCGTTATAACCCCAAACATAGAATATTCGTTTTGGTATCATCTTTTGTTCCTTATTCTATATTTCTTTCTTGCCCATATAACAGTTTCAAACCCCCAATATGCCCAAGTCCCATTTCTTACTATTTTCGTTTTTTTTGATTTACATTCTGCCAACATACCAATTATAAACATGAAAAACGGTTTATATGCTTTACTTTTAAATATTATTTGTATATTTTCTTTCTCAAGCGTTTGTATTACTTTATTGAAATTTGGCGGCACATCTTTATGAGAGCCATCGTCATAATAATTTAAAGTCCCTCTTCGCGGACCTGGAAATTTTACACTTTTTTCTGTTGGAAAGGATAAGTATAAATAACCTCCTTGCTTTAATACTTTTATCATCGCATATAATACCTTATCTCTCTCATCACAATGTTCTAAATTATGAGATGATATTACAGTATCAAATGAAATATTAATATTTTCAATTGTGTCGGCAAATTTATCAGGCGTTGTAATTATATAATTATCTGCCAAATTTGGTTCCGTTTGATGGTAATCGCCAACATCAATGCCTGTATACTCTATATTAGGAAGTATAGTTTTTATAATATATGGCGAATTATTTCCGCAACCAACATCAAGCAATGTACCATTCTGTTTTATTTTTTTTAGAAACATTCTGCGGCTATGCGGCGGTTCAATAATTTTGTTGATAATAGCAGGATACTCCCTCCCCCACCAATTGCGATACTGCCTGGAATGTTTATATTTTTCTATTATATCCGGTGACAGCATAAATTCCCTCCTAAGTCAATAGAATTGTTCAATAACTTCAGTTATTTAACAACAACCATTAAAAAAAGCAAAATACGGAGTATTTTGCATGACTTGTTCGACAACTAACCGAGTTGTCGAACAAGTCTAATGTTTTTTTCACTCTTTCTCATACATATCCGTATAATTGTTTCTGTCATCATCTTCTGTGTTTTTTCAGATATACAAAAACAAGTATTATCTTTGCGTAATTTTCTTTCGCACGCATAAAGTAATCTACATTGTAGAGCATATTAATTTGAGTTTTCACACATTCATACCTTTATAAACCTAATGAAATACTTTAGAAACATCCCCAAATATATAATATGCGTTTTGATATTTTACTCAACCCTAATAGTAACCATTTTCTGAATTTCTTCCCTATCCAACTTTTTATATTGACTAAGGCAGGCAAGAAGTTTCCCGCGATATTGCGTTTGATTTTTATTATATTTTTCATGCAATTGATCATAAAAAGCTGTCATCTTAGCATAAACCCAAAAGTCAGCAAAATTTGGTAAAGGGTATAAACTAATACTGGTAGGATCAATGCTATAATTATACTGCCAAGGCCTACTCGTATATCCTCCGGTAAAATGCCTAATTACACATTCTTGCGATGCATTGCATATAAAACCTTTATTGATACCAAAATACTCCATTATATAATCATCATAATTCTTATAATAAGCAAAGCAATTGTATTTTAAATCCAGCGCTTTATAGTTATTTTCAAAACACTTATTCAGAATAGATTGATCTTCATTTTGTTTGCATTCTCTGTACTTGCTTTCAATTTTTAGTAATTTCCGGGTTGTTTTATTATCCAGCCAGCGTTTACAATCAATTAATAAAACCCCTGCGTTAAAACATTTGTGCGAATCAATTAAATCAACTTTATTTTTATATAGCGCTAGATGCATCTTATTGATATACCCTATATCATAAACAGCACCAAGTACATACCCCCCCAGATCTTCCTGGTATAACTCCAGAATATCACCCAGGGCTATGACATCTGCATCAAGATATATTACTTTATCTAAATTTGGTTTTAGATATGGAATTAACCATACATTATATTTAGCCAGCGAACACGAATAGCCTTTATAACAATCCGCCCATACTTTTTCCGAATCTATTGTTAGAAATTCAATATTTAAATTTTTAAATCTCTCTTTTAGCATTTCTATTTGGTTTTTATTAGATTCAGATATGCTGCCGTCTAATATATAAAAATCGATAAATGATTTGGTATTATAACAAATACTAGCTATGGTTACTGCCACAAACGGCGCATAATTGTCGTCGCTAGAGAGAAATACGGGTATACTTGTATTCATCATTCTTCTTCCTTATCTTTTATTGCAAGGCATTTCGCCAAATGATCGGTTTGCTGTGAATCAGTCATACTTAAGTCTTTTGAGGTTGATTCTAATACTTTTTGCCATCATTTATTAAATTCTGCCGGATATTCTTTCTCAACTGTTTTAATAGCCGCTCTTGCGGGGACAAGATGGTTATTTCTTTGCCGCCAATAACTGAAACAGTACCTCCAAATGCATGGTTGGGATATTTCTTGTTTACATATTTCAGCATGTTATTATATCTGGGATGAAAAGAGATATATCCAGCATCAGACCAATGACAGCACTTAATTTTACATATATTTGTTTCAATGCCATGATTTAGTAATGCAGATATACAAAAATCCTCTACATATAAATCATATTCCAAGTGTTCATCAAATCGCAACCCGTAACTTTTTACTAATGACGAATGAATAATCACCGCCTGACAATCTAAAGTGTCTACTTCATAGGCATCTTCAAATTTTTCGCTTATGGGGTACCTTTCATCACTTCCATTCCTCCTTTTGCTATATATTTGTCCCCGCCCTTCTCTGAAATAATAACCTTCCTCAAACAATAGCTTACTGCCTGTTGGCCCATAAATTTTATTTACATCAAGACTGTTCAGTTTCTCCGCAATATCTTCTTTTATTTCCCAGTCGGAATGACAAAAGACAAACCACGCCTCTTGACTATAATCGTAATTATTTAAAAACTGGTTATATCTCTTAGAAATAAATTGATTATCCCGGGAGTTATCAAAACTAACGCGCTCTATTTGCTTGTTGTTTTTAACGAACTCATTTTGACAGACAAGCCTGTTATATAATTCAAAATCAGTTACAGCGCTTATAAAGTATATTTTATTTAGCATATATCCGATCTCTTAAATATGGGCATCAACATATCTTCCTTGTTTTATTTTATATCTTAAAATTCCCAACAGTTTACTTCTTAATTCTTCAGTATTAATAATATTTATATCAAATTCAGAGCCATCGCAGTTAAAAAAACCTTTCCCATTCGCATTTATACGCATTTGATAATCCTCATGCATTCTTAGTTTCACCTTTTTAACCTCATCTACATTAGATTTTATCCAACCAGCTTTCACTTTAATAAATTGTTCTAAATTTGAATCTGCCGATATATATATATTAGAATAACCTAATGAACGTATTTTAGGCACAAGATCATTAAGCTCATTTTCAGTCAAAAGTATTTTCTCCAAATCAGTCTCATTATGCAAATAAGGCGTCCGAAATTCATGCATGTCCAACGGATACATATCATGCGCTTTCTGTGCCAATGATAGAATCTCAGAATAATTATTTCTTATGAGCATCGTTATAAATCGAACGCGTGGGGGGGAGGCATCTTTAAATATTTTAAAAACACGAGATAGATTATCATAGAAACAAGTATTTTTGACACCTGTTATTTCCGTATATTTTTTTTCATCGAAAGTTTCCAGGGATATATTAATATGATGAACATTGAAATACGCCATTTTGTTAATTTCGGTATCTGTCAAGTGCCTGACCAAATTAGTTGTAAAAAAGAAATTATCCTTATATTGTAGTGGAAGAGATGAATACATATCAATAAAATCAGGATGCAATGTTGGCTCATATAAACACGATACAAGAATACCTTCTTTTCGGGAAAATGGCAATATTTTTGTCATAACAGCACTAAAGGTTTCTCTTGTCATATTACAAGGCTTTCCCCAATGGTTAAAACAAAATATACATCGGGCATTACAATGGTTTGTAATATCCATGCTAATAGGATAAAAAGTTAACGCTTTATTGAACATAATTTAGTATTTCGCCTTTGTTTTTTACCGTTAAATATAGCACACGAACAACCAGACTATCGTATGTATTGTCAAAAAAAGCCATAGTGTCTAGCTTTCTTAATTCCTCAATTATTCCCATTTAAGTAGATAAATCCATCTTATGTGATCGTATATTATCCTTATGCAATTTTCTAAGTATATCAAAAATACTATCTCTGGAACTCGCCTCAATTATTCCTTCCACATGGCCGATAACGGAGCAGCATCCTGCAAATAAATATCCATCATACTTGTTGTTTAAATATTCGACTGCTTGTTCATATGTTTTGGGCAGTGCTATTCCAAATCCCATATCTGACCAATGGCAGCATTTGATCGTAACTATGCTGGATTTGACATTATAATTGAGAAAGGCATATATGCAAAAATCTTCCACATACAAATCCCATGCAAGCCTCTCGTCGAAGCGCAGATTGTTTGTTTTGACAAGCGATGAATGGGCTATAAGACATTGGCAATCAAAGGTATCAACATTTTCTCCTGTGCATATGGAGGAGATATACGGAGACAGAGTCTGACTCCCGTCCCGCTTTTTCTGGAATATCCCACCCTTTGCTTCTCTGGTAAACAGATTGCCATGCCTGACGAGCTTGCTTCCAACAGGCCCCCACAGCCTATCCATATCAAGCGGTATAAGTTTTGGCTCAATATCCTCCAACAATTCCCAATCCGAATGAGAGAACACAAACCAGGCCTCTTGACTATAATCGTAATTATTTAGAAACTGGTTATACCTCTTGGAAATAAATTGATTATCCCGGGAGTTATCAAAACTAACGCACTCTATTTGCTTGTTATTTTTAACGAACTCATTTTGACAGACAAGCCTGTTATATAATTCAAAATCAGTTACAGCGCTTATAAAGTATATTTTATTTGGCATATATCCGATCTCTTAAATATGGGCATCAACATATCTTCCTTGTTTTATTTTATATCTTAAAATTTCTAACAGTTTACTTCTTAATTCTTCAGTATTAATAATATTTATATCAAATTCAGAGCCATCGCAGTTAAAAAATCCTTTCCCATTCGCATTTATACGCATTTGATAATCCTCATGCATTCTTGGTTTCACCTTTTTAACCTCATCTACACTGGATTTTATCCAACCAGCTTTCACTTTAATAAATTGTTCTAAATTTGAATCGGCACCTATACTTATATTGGAGTAGCCCAATGAATATAATCTGGGTAAAAGATCGTCAATCTCCTTTTGAGTCAAAAGTATTTTCTCCAAATCAGTCTCATTATGCAAATAAGGCGTCCGAAATTCATGCATATCCAACGGATACATATCATGCGCTGTCTGTGCCAATGATAGAATCTCAGAATAATTATTTCTTATGAGCATCGTTATAAATCGAACGCGTGGGGGGGGGGGGGGGGGGATTTTTAAATTTTTTAAAAAAACAGGGAAAGTTTTACAAAAAAAAAAGTTTTTTGAACCCTTGTATTTCCGGTTATTTTTTTTTTTCAAAAATTTCCAGGGGAATTTTAATTTGGTTAAACTTTAAAATACCCATTTTTTTAATTTTGGTTTTTTTCAAGTTCCTTACCAAAATTGTTTTAAAAA
>BNVB01000056.1 GCA_025997795.1 Spirochaetia bacterium
ACTTCTATGGTCAGAGAAAATCGGAAAAAAACGATTTTCTCTTGACAAATAACATAGGAGGCGACTAAGGCGCGCAAAGGAGAAGAGAAGACCTTCGGGGCAATTCCATCATCTTCTCATCTTATTCGACTTAGCGGGTTTTTGTTGATTCAGTCCCCATTCAGGCGTAGATCAGCTTTCCACAAGGTGCCGCCGTGCCGGTGTACAGCTATTGCATATTGGGATAATATTCCAAATATGGTTCAAAGGGGTTGTCGGTGCTGAATCCGCCAAAAGCTAAAACGAAGAATGAAAGGCTGAAACAACAACAGGAGGAGAAGGAACAGCGCAGGCGTGAGAACAATTCCAAAAAAGCAAAAGCATTTGCAGACCAGGAATTTTCCGGCGAGAAATGGAAACCGGTTAAAGGTGAAGAAAGAATATTTATCGCTTCCCGGAAGAAAACAGGGAAAAATTCAGGCTTTGAGGGCGAACTAAAGAACGCGCAGTTATTACGGAATCTAGGAAGCACGGTTTATTTTGTGCCTGAAAGCAGAAGTGAGCCAGGAACGAAATATGACGCTATCGTAAATGGGGTTAAATTTGAATTCAAAAATGTGGGCGGAAACGCAAATACCCTTGAACACCAATTCTTACGGTCAAGAGGGCAGGCTCCTAATGTTTTTATCAATCTTGACACCTCAAGTTTGACACGGCGTGAGATTATGTCAACTTTATATGGGGCCAGAAATAAGACCGAAACTGAAAAAAGCCACGGTTATGGTTACTACAACAAGTTTAAAGGCGGCAGGATTATTTTGAAGATCAAGGGGCAAGAGAACCTTGTTTTCCTGAATGTAGACGACCTTAAGATATCTGGGAAATGAGGCCCCTGCGTAGGTATTCGACCGGCGAATAAAAAAACCGGGCGCAGGACGTCCGGTTATGGTACGGGGGGGGATACGCCACCATATAGATGGCAGAGGCAAAACCTCCATCCCAACCTCGCATATTAAACATAACCCATTTCAGGGATGATGTCAAGCGTTTTTGTGGAATTTTTGAATAGCCCGGTTAATTTATTACCGCAAAGCCGCGCTGCCGAAACTGAGGCTCCTAAGAATTTTTTACCGCAAAGGCGCCGAAGGCGCGCAAAGGAGAAGAGAAGACCTTCGGGGCTATCCTTCATCTTCCTTATTCGCCTTCGACTTTGCGGTTTTTGCTGATTCAGTCCCCATTCAGGTCTAGATCAGTTTTCCACGAGGAACCGCCCTTATGTACAAAAGGAAGCGCCGTTACTGCACAAAGCTGCAGTCCCGGCCCTTCCCTTCACACTTCAAACTTCCCCCCTCTTTCCCCTCGTTAGAGGGGCAAAGGGTTAAAAAGACCGAACGGCCCGTACATAACAATTTGTATCAACAGTCTTGGTGGCTGGGCCCGGGTCGCCAGAGATGAAACTATGAAGCCATGCCATATAAATATTACCGTACTCGGAAGAAGACCAGTATCTACAATCGACGGTGGTCAACCCTATAGTAGCGCTCTCGGCAATCATCGCGGCAAGCTCGTCCTTACTCGGCAGGAACCAGTCAGTATAGCCTCCTGTCGTTAAAGAGTTACACGCCGCCGCCGCCATTGCCGCCGGATCTACCCCCAGTATTAGGGCAGTATTTGCCTTACCGGTTCCTATAGCGGTTCCCGTCCCCGGTACACCAGAAGAGTACGCAGGGCCATTTGCCCACGCGAAAGTCCCCGGAATATCCTCCGGTGCGGCTTCAAGGTATTTCCAGTCACCGGTTCCGGTATTATAGAAGATTTTCCCCCCTGCCGGTCCGGTGTCGCCTATGTTCCATCCGGTAACTGCCACAGTTGGGGTGGACGTAACGCTTCCACTGTATCCGGAGCGTTTTACCTCTACGGTGATTGTGGATCCTTCATCATCGGCAACCATTCTATATGTTGAAGCGGTAGCGTCGCTTATGTTGGTGCCGCCCCGTTTCCATTGGTAGGTGATGGTTCCGGTTCCGCCAAGACTGCCGGTATTTGCGTTGAGGGTACGGCCAGTCTGTACGGACCCTCCGGTAACGGTAATGCTTACCGTGCCTGTGGGGGCACCTATGGCTTGCGCGACGGTATAAGTCAGCGTAAAGACGAGGGTCGTGCCGGGGGTGCCGGTGATTGCCGCCGTGGGGCTGCCGGCGCTGAACTTAGCCTGTATAGCCGCTGGGTTAATCGCCGTCCCCGTGAAGGTGTAGCCTGCGGTTGCGGTCAGTGTAATTGTGGCCACGGCGGATGTACCGTACACATATTTGCCGCTCGTAAGGCCGCTTGTCCAGGCAAAGCTGCCGGCGCTGTAGCCGGTGGCTGCGGATATGGCGGCATTCGTTGTATCCGCGTCATGGACCGGCGCGGTGATGTCGGTGACGGCGTCGAGGGTGTCAATAACAGTGGGGGGCGGCGGAGGGGGTACGAGTACCGTTACCGTTGCCGTACTGTTATAAGAACCAGAGCTTGCCGTAACGGTAAGCGTTGCCGAGGTTTCTGCCGTATCCACGGTGAGCTTGCCGGTTCCGTCAATAGTGGTGGTTGTCGAGGCAGCACCCGTAAGATTCCAGGCAACTGCAGCGCCGGGTAGTTTGATAAGCTTTGCTTGAAAATCATAAACATCACCAGGGCTTAGTGTAACAGCAGAGGGGGTAACAAATACACCGGTTTTCATGTACACATATATCTGTTCCGGGTTATTCTGGCCCGCTTTGACATCTATCGTTTGGGAGCCTTCGGCATATAATACATCGCCATGGTACGACTTTACCGTTACCTGCCAGGTACCGGGTATAAGCTGAACGGTAATGCTGGTTTGTCCATAAGCCTCCACTTTTTTACTGCCGGGGCCGGAGAATTCTATTTCATGCCGCAGCGATCCCAGGACAGCATCGGTCGGCGGCAATTCCATTACCGAATATCCGCCGCTGCCGCCGCCCAAGAAAAGGGTAATAGTTCCTGGACCGCCGCCGGTGGGGATGGAACACGAGGAAAGTACGAATGTTACCAGTGTGATCGTCAACAAAGTTGACACCAGCGCCGCTTGTTTTTTGTCCATGATTTTTCCTTATATTTGCTGTATCTGCTGTATATTCTATCCCGTAACGGTGCATAAAAAAGTAGGGTAGACCATAATTCGTACAAAAAAAGGTAGGGTAGACCCTAATTCGTGCAAAATGAACCTATGGTAGACCCTAAAAAATGAAGATTATAAGGGAATTTGCGGCAGGCCGGGCATAAAGTACGCCCAAACTGCTGCCGCCGATCAGCGCCGATCACCGCTGATCACTTGACATGATTTTATCAAAAATATCATAAAGGATATCTATGGCAACGATAAGTGATGTCGCAAAATTGGCAAATGTCTCGAAAATGACTGTTTCCCGGGTTATAAACAACAGCGGATATGTAAAAAAAGAGACCCGCACTGTTGTTCTTGCAGCCATAGATGAATTGCATTTCCGTCCCAGCATGATAGCCAAAAGCCTTGTGACCAAGCAAAGCCATGTTATCGCCCATGTGATGCTGGATATTTCGGACCCCTTTAACAATTTAGTAAGCCGCGGTTTGGAAGATTACTGCTACCAGCACGGGTACATAACGATGATCTGCGACGCCCACACCAAAACCCGCGAACAGGACTATATCAACATGTTTATCGACCGGAACATTGACGGCGTGGTAATCCAGCAGCTGGCAATCACCCAAAAACAGGTACAAATGCTGGAACAGGCCGGTGTTATGTGCGTACTGCTGGATAATGAAAAAGATCCCGGTGATGTTTATAGTGTAAATACCAATCATTATCTTGGCGCAATGATGGCGGTTGATTACCTTGCGTCCAAAGGGCATAAACGGATCGGCTGCATTCATGGGGTCCTCAAGCGGCCGGAAGGGGACAATTTACCCTACATTGATACCTTCCAGTATAGCGCCTGGCAGCAGCGGACTCAGGGTTTTCTTGACAGTATCCGCAATCATGGACTGTATAATGGTTATATCTACGCCGGCAACGGCCTGGAAGCGGCTGCTCAGGGGTGTATCCCTCCGATACTGGATTCCATTTTGAAAACGAAAAATCGCCCAACGGCAATTTATTGTGAAAATGACATTATGGCCATAACCTTGATGAACGCCATGACCGAGCGGGGACTGAAAGCGCCCGACGACCTGGCAATAGTGGGCCACGACGGTCTGTCTCTTTGCCGTATTCTCCATCCCTATATTACTACCATTGGCCAGCCCCGCTACGACATGGGTTTCAAATCCGCCGCCATGCTGATAGAACGGCTCGAAAACGCCGATGTTCCCAAAACGCTGCTTTTGGAGCCGAAACTGATTGCAGGGGAGACAGCCTGAACCTGAGCCAGTTCCAAAATGTCAGATTTTGGAACTGCTATAAAATAACGAAAAAAATAAGAAATTTTGCTTGACAACCGGGAAAAGTAGGTTTATCATTATTTATGTTACCGGTAACATATTTTGCTATACATAAAGGGCCGTATGGCTTTTTATTATATAAACCAAAGAGGAGTAACGGAATGAAAAAAAATCTATTTATGGTTATGCTGCTGATTGTTGCATTGGCGCTGACACTGGCCGGATGTAAGAATCGGGGCGGCGGCAGTACAACAGCAGACGACGGCACCAAAATCGGGGTCAGCATCATGGAACTTACAGCTTATACCTGGTATCTGGGTGTTATTGACGGCTGTAATCAATGGGCACAGGAAAATCCGGATGCGAAGGTTACCTTTCAATTCGAAGATTCCAAATCCGATGTTTCTACCATGCTGAATAACATCGACAATCTGATAACCGCCGGTTCAAAGGGCATTATCCTCTTTCCGGCTGATGCATCTTCTGCCATTCCCGTGGTAAAACAGTACACTGCCCAGGGCATCCCCTTTGTAATCGGCGATTATGCCCAGCAGCCTGAAAGCCCTGCCGACGCCGTATGGAAAACCTTTGTGGGTCATGACATGACAGCCCTTGGTGAAAGTTCCGGACGGGTCGCGGTAGATTATCTTAAGACCCTTGGCAAGACTGACCCTGTATGCCTCTTTATTACCCGTCCTACTTCCGGGCAGGTTTCGGTTGACCGCTTTGAAGGATTTAAGAAAGTTGTTCTTGCGTCCTTTCCCAATGCAAGGATAATTGAAGAAGGCGATACCGGCGCAGGCAGCCGGGCTTCCTCCCAGGATTTGATGGAAAATGTCCTGCAGCGGGAACCGCTTATTGATGTAGTTTCCGGTCACAATGATGCCGAAGTTATCGGCGCTTACAATGCTGCGGTTTCTCAAAACAGAACAACGATTAAATTCATCGGCATTGCCGGCGATAAAGATGTACTTGGTTATATCACCAACGGCAACGCCGCCTGGATAGGCGAAGTTTTGCAGGATCCGGTGGTGCTTGGTCATACCGCAATGGACGCCATGTGGAATTCGCTCCAGGGCAAAGAGCTGCCGCCGAAATACGATCTGCCCCAGCCCGAAGCGATTACCCCTGCGAATGTTTCAAATTACAACTGGCAGACCTGGTCCTGGCTGTAGACTTTAATCTATAGAAGGAGCTGGGGCCATGTTGGTATAGCAATTTCGGAGCGGAGGGCTGCTGCTCTCCGTTCCGGATCTCAAATCTTAATGAATATTATTTGTTCCGGTATCGAAGCTCTGGGGTGGTTATGGCTATAAACCTATTCAGGGCAATAAGGAAGGACAGCAATGGAAAAAAATAATTTCCTGACGCCTTTAGTGGAAGTTAGAAATTGCACGATGGAATTTCCCGGGGTAAAAGCTTTATCAAATGTAAGCTTAAGTTTGTTACCCGGGGAATGTCATGCCCTGGTTGGAGAAAACGGCGCCGGGAAATCAACTCTGTCCAAATGTATTACCGGTGAATATCAAATGACCAGCGGGGAAATTTTTGTCGGCGGGAATCAAATTAAACAGTCGTCCTACTCAATACGGGAATCCCAGGCATTGGGTATTGCCATTGTACATCAGGAATTCCAGCTGATGCAGGAAATGACCGGCGTTGAAAACATTTTTGTCGGACACTACCTGACTCAGGGCGGGCTTATACACTGGAAAGAGTTGGCTGCGAAGGCACAGGAAATCATGGAATTCCTGCAATGCGATATCAACCTGTCCATACCGGTAAAACGGCTGCGGACTGCAGAAAAACAGATCGTACAGCTGGCCAAGGCCATTCTCTCGGATTCCAAAGTTCTTATACTTGATGAACTTACAGCGGTATTACAGGAAAAGGAAATTGAAAACATCTTCCGCATTATCGGGATAATCAAAAAGAGGGGAATCGGGGTCATTTACATTTCCCACAGGCTTGATGAAATAATGAGCTGCTGTGATACCTATACGGTACTTTGCGACGGCAGATATGTAAACAGCGGAAATGTAAAAGACATAAGTATGCCTCAGCTGATAAAAATGATCATAGGCCGGGATCTTAATCAGGTGTTTCCTCCGGTAAATGAAAAAACCGGCGACATGGTCCTTGAAGTGCGGAACCTCACGGCCCCGAAGGCATTCCGCAATATTAACCTTGAGGTACGCCAGGGGGAAGTAATCGGCCTTGCCGGATTGGTAGGGGCAGGTAAAACCGAACTGGTCCATGCAATATTCGGAAACCACAAGATAACAAGCGGAGAAGTCCTTATCCGGGGAAAACCGGTAAAGATAAAAAGTCCGCGGGAAGCTATAAAACTTGGCATAGGATTAGTACCCGATGAACGCAGATTGCTCGGGCTCAACATGCTCTTTGATATCAAGGACAATACAATTCTTCCGTCAATGTCGAAGTTTAAAAAGTTCTTTGCCTTCCGGTATCGAAGCTCTGGGGTGGTTATGGCTATAAACCTATTCAGGGCAATAAGGAAGGACAGCAATGGAAAAAAATAATTTCCTGACGCCTTTAGTGGAAGTTAGAAATTGCACGATGGAATTTCCCGGGGTAAAAGCTTTATCAAATGTAAGCTTAAGTTTGTTACCCGGGGAATGTCATGCCCTGGTTGGAGAAAACGGCGCCGGGAAATCAACTCTGTCCAAATGTATTACCGGTGAATATCAAATGACCAGCGGGGAAATTTTTGTCGGCGGGAATCAAATTAAACAGTCGTCCTACTCAATACGGGAATCCCAGGCATTGGGTATTGCCATTGTACATCAGGAATTCCAGCTGATGCAGGAAATGACCGGCGTTGAAAACATTTTTGTCGGACACTACCTGACTCAGGGCGGGCTTATACACTGGAAAGAGTTGGCTGCGAAGGCACAGGAAATCATGGAATTCCTGCAATGCGATATCAACCTGTCCATACCGGTAAAACGGCTGCGGACTGCAGAAAAACAGATCGTACAGCTGGCCAAGGCCATTCTCTCGGATTCCAAAGTTCTTATACTTGATGAACTTACAGCGGTATTACAGGAAAAGGAAATTGAAAACATCTTCCGCATTATCGGGATAATCAAAAAGAGGGGAATCGGGGTCATTTACATTTCCCACAGGCTTGATGAAATAATGAGCTGCTGTGATACCTATACGGTACTTTGCGACGGCAGATATGTAAACAGCGGAAATGTAAAAGACATAAGTATGCCTCAGCTGATAAAAATGATCATAGGCCGGGATCTTAATCAGGTGTTTCCTCCGGTAAATGAAAAAACCGGCGACATGGTCCTTGAAGTGCGGAACCTCACGGCCCCGAAGGCATTCCGCAATATTAACCTTGAGGTACGCCAGGGGGAAGTAATCGGCCTTGCCGGATTGGTAGGGGCAGGTAAAACCGAACTGGTCCATGCAATATTCGGAAACCACAAGATAACAAGCGGAGAAGTCCTTATCCGGGGAAAACCGGTAAAGATAAAAAGTCCGCGGGAAGCTATAAAACTTGGCATAGGATTAGTACCCGATGAACGCAGATTGCTCGGGCTCAACATGCTCTTTGATATCAAGGACAATACAATTCTTCCGTCAATGTCGAAGTTTAAAAAGTTCTTTGCCTTCCAGGATCATAAAGAAGAAGCGAAGGCTGCCTATGAGTACAATGAAAAATTCGGCCTTGCCTATTATTCACTCTGGCAAAATGTAAAAAAACTTTCCGGCGGTAATCAGCAAAAAATTGTCATTACCAAATGGATTTTGAGGAACTGCGCACTGTTCCTTCTTGATGAACCAACCCGTGGTATTGATATAGGCGCTAAATTTGATGTCTATAAATTAATCAATGAACTGACAAAACAGGGAAAAGCGGTAGTTCTGGTTTCACCGGAAATGGAAGAATTGATAGGACTCTGCAACAGGATCTATGTGATGTTTGAGGGTGCCGTTATCGATGTGGTTGACGGAGAGCGTAAAAAATCGGATGTGATCATCCATAGTTTATTGGGGGTAAGCAATAATGGATAATGCGAGTGATTTTAAAACAAAGGCAAAACGGTATAGCGGCGGATGGGTTTCAATTCTACAGGACTGGATGATATTGATTTTGTTTATTGTCCTCTTTGTGCTTTGTTTTGCCTTTGACAGCCGGTTCAGAACAACAAACAATATCATGAACATACTCAGGCAGGCTTCTTTTGTAGCAATAATCGCACTGGGTGAGTTTTTTGTTATTTTGACCGGGCAGATGGATATGTCCATATCCGCCACTATCGGCATGGTATCCATCTTTTTCGCAGGCATTGTAGTTCAGCTGGGTCTGCCCATTTGGACCGCCGTTTCTTTAGTGATCCTCATGTCTGCCTTAATCGGTGTAATTAACGGCGCCCTGGTTGTACACGGACACATGGCATCCTTCATTGCTACTCTGGTTATTATGAACATTACCCGCGGCGCCATTTTTATTTACTCAGGCGGTTTGCCGATTTCCGGGCTCCCCGAATCATTCAATTTTTTCGGCTCCGGTTATCTGGGCTTTGTTCCGTTCCCGGTGATAGTCCTGTTTATTGTGGCGCTGATCCTCTATGTGTTAACCAGCTATACCTCTCTGGGCCGGAGTTTCTACGCCATCGGGGGCAATATTGAAGCCAGCAAGCTTTCCGGTATCAACGTACATTTCGTCGGGATAGCGGCCTTTGTATTATGCGGTATCCTCACCGCCATCGGTGCTTTGGGACTTACCTCCAGAACTCTTTCCGGTAATGTGACCCTGGGTGACGCTCTCTTGTTTGATGTGATGACCATTGTCGTACTGGGCGGCACATCCCTTACCGGCGGCCGCGGCAGGGTCTTCGGCGTGGTCATAGGAGCCCTGTTTCTCCAGGTGATCAGCAATGTAATGGTACTCCAGGGGATAAACAGTTATTGGCAGCTGATCGTTAAAGGGCTGATTCTTCTTACGGTTGTATTGGTAGATTCCAATACCAAGCGGAATTAAGGGAGGTACTATGTACGGAAAGAAAGTGTGGTTTTTCCCTGACGGTGACAGGCCGCCTCCGGGTGATAGTTTAATGAAGGGGCATGAATCCTATGTGGTTCTTAATCCAAATGAAAAGGATGCCCACCTTATCTTTACTTTGTATTTTGAAAATGATCAGCCGGTCCGCGATATACGGATGACGGTTTGCGCAGAACGGGTAGCCTGTTTTCAGACCCACAACCCGGCGCATTTTGGCGGACACATTCTGCCTCTGGCTCAGCAGTACGCCGTTAAGATTGAAAGCGATGTACCGGTAATTATCCAGTACGGAAGGCTTGATGCAAGACAGGAAAATCTTGCTTATTACACTACCATGGGTTATACGGAGGAGGAATAAGAACTATCAAGATTTCTCTTTCTTAGCAAACTATTTTTATAAGGAGACTTACATGCACGGAGATATATGTATCCCCAATCAAGAGTACAAGGACAGAGTAAAAAAAGCAGCTGCGATATTAGTCAGGGAGGGCCTTGATGCTCTTATCGTAAATTCAAATGAATCGGACTATGCAAATGCCCGGTATTTCTCCGGATTTTGGCCCCTTTTTGAACGCTGCGGTGCAGCTATTTCGGCAAACGGCGACGCGGCCCTTATGGTAGGACCGGAAAGCCGGGCCTTCGGCGGAGATCGGAACAAGCTGGATAAGCTCTTTGTTCTTAAGGCATACCGGGAAGGTGCAGATCCGGCTTACCCCGAATTGGTTGCCGACACCTACAGCGATGTATTTAAAGCAATCGGTGTTTCGGGTAAAAAAATCCGTATCGGTGTTGCAAGCTGGCTGGATACTTCGGTGGTAATATACGAAGCCATTAAAGAAGCTTTCCCCGAAGCTGAATTGGTCCGTGCGGATCACATTATGGTGGAACTCCGTTCTATCAAGTCCGCTGCCGAACGGGCCTGTCTTAAGGAAGGGTACCGTATTGCCGAAATCGCCACGGAACATGTTATTAAAGAGATAAAACCCGGCATGACGGAACTGCAAATGGTTGGAGTGGCCCAGCGTGCGGTTTATGAAAACGGCGCCGAGTATGAAGGGCTTCCCATGTATGTATTCAGCGAAGCTTCCACACGTCACGCCATCTCCCGTTCCAGTTACCGAAAGTTTGAAAAGGGAGACATTGTGCAGCTTAACCTTTCTGCCAAAATCGACGGCTATTCCGCTTCAATAGGTTATCCGATTATCCTCGGTAAACTGGAGAGGAAACGCCGGGACATCGTACTCTTCGGCCTGGAAGCACACCGCTGGAGTCAAAAGCAGCTGAAGCCCGGAGTAATTGCCGCAGATGTAGCAAAGGGATTTTACCAGTATTATGTAGACAATGGATATAAGGATAACTTTGTTTATGGCCCCCTGCATGGAACCGGCTTGATAGAAGTCGAAGCGCCATGGGTGGAAACCATTTCCAATTATCCGTTCCAAAGCGGCATGTGTTTTCAAATAGATACCTTCATTGCTACCGATACCTTCGGGGTTCGCTGGGAAAAGGGGATTGCCATAACGGATACGGATATCGAAGTCCTGTCGTCGGAGATTGGCAAGCTCTATGAATTAGAATTTTAGCGCTGCTTATAACACATTCAGGGACCATAGTAATGAAAAAACAGTTTTTCGGACAAGTTGGAAAACTCTTACCGGCTAAGGTCCCTGAATATGTGGAATTACATAACCATCCATGGCCGGGTGTCTTAAAAAAAATAAAAGAATGTAATCTGCAAAACTATTCTATTTTCCTTCATGGTACTATAGTCTTTGCATATTTCGAATATACCGGGACCGATTATCAAAAGGATATGGAACTTATGGCGCGGGATTTAGAAACACAGGAATGGTGGAAACATACGAAACCCTGTTTTGAAAGTTTTGCCTTTAGTAAAAATGAAGAGTACTATGCGGATATGAACCAAATTTTTTATCTGAGTTGATAAAACCGTTTTTAAGGAGAAGGAAATGAAACCGATTTATGTTTTATTTGGCATTGATATGGAAACCGATGTGGGAAGTTTCACGCCCTTCTATGAAGGGGTACAGCAGGCCACTCCCAAACTGTTGGATTTATTTGCCAGAAAGGACGTTAACGGCACTTTCTTTTTTACCGGAGACTGTGCCCGGAAGAACGGGAATATTGCAAAGCTTGTTGCGGGGACCAGCAATGAAGTGGGCAGCCATTCCCTGTTCCACGAAACCGTTGGCGATCCCCTGTTTCCGATTCCCGGAGTAGAGCCTTTGCTTCCCCATGAAGTACAGCCCAGGCTTAAACTTTCCACGGAATGGGTTGCCGAAGCTGCGGGAGTAAAACCCGTATCCTTCCGTGCGCCCCGGCTGTGGAGTTCTACGGCTGTAGTCAACGCTCTCGAAGATCTGGGTTATATTGCAGATGCTTCGTATCCCATGTATTTTTATCGAAAACAGTTTGCCCCCTATCATCCAAGTCGGCAAAATTGGCTCGAAAAAGGAGATTCCCCTATTCTGGAAATTCCCAACTTTGCTGATATGACCATGGAGAGTAAAGATCCCGGCCTTGAAAGGGACAGGGATCAGTGGCCCCTCTTCCGGACCGAAGGTGCTTCGTACTTATTAAAACGGATCGAATCTTTTCTTGGATTTTGCGAGCAGAAACAAGTTCCCCCCTGTCTCTGTTTCTATATTCACCCCTGGGAATTTCATCCAATGAAAAGCTCATACAATTTTGGTGAAGCAACGGTGATACCTGACGAGTTTATCACCAAAAATTGCGGTGATATTGCATTGCGTGAGCTGACTGTTTTGATTGACGGGCTTAAATCTCTTGGAGCTCAATTCTGTACAGCAAAGGAATTGTGTAAACAGTTTGCAGCGTAGACAAAAACTTTTTTTCTATCTGGCCTGCGGACTCGGCTTTTTCCTTGGCGTTGAAATGGGCGGCTTCCAACTGGTGCTCCTTACCATCGCCGGGGATTTTACCCTAAACGCAGCCATGATGGGTGTTTTGGTAAGCGCTCAGTATATTGCCATCACCCTTTCACCTCTGGCTTTCGGCTGGATAGCCGACCGTATCGGGAAAAAACCGATACTGCTGATCTTCATGCCTGTTTTTATTCTCGGATGCCTCGCCGCCGGAAGTTCCGGAGGGACGGTATTGTTTATAGCGGGGGTTTTTATAGCCGGGATTGGTTACAGTGTGTGTGAATGTATTGGAAGTTCCGCTGTATCCGATTCCTTCCCGGGTAAGGAAAGCCGTTACCTTAATATTATGCAGTGCTTTTTCAGTTTGGGTGCAGTAATAAGCCCATTGTTTTTCAAATGGCTTTTGTCAACCGGTATCTTTTCCTGGCGTATAGTATTTTTCGTTTCAGGCTGCGGTTATGTATTATTGTATCCGTTTTTGATTGTTTCCCGCTGCAGTAAACCCGAACCGGTACGCACAGCTGAAACTCAATCGCTGACAATGAAAAAACTGTTTCATTCATCTTTTTTTATCACCATGATGTTTTCCATGCTGGCCTATGTTGCTATAGAAACCGGTACAGCTTATTTTGCCGATTCCCTTTTTGTCATGGAATATGATAATAAGCTCTTTGGCGCTTATGCAATTTCCGCCTTCTGGTTTGCAATGACTATTTCCCGTTTTGCCTTTGCCTGGATAAAGCTGAAAAAACGTACCATGATACTGATGGGTTTTTCACTTTCTTTTCTATTTCTTGTTTTGCTTATTCTAACAAAAGACCAACGGCTCCTCTTGGGCTTATTCGCACTGATCGGCGCGGCGGCAGGTCCGGTATGGCCCATGATAGTCGGGATGGGAACCATGGCATATCAGGAAAAGAGCGGGACCGTGGCAAGTTTACTTACTGCCTCAGGCGGACTGGGCGGTGCGCTTATCCCCGTACTTATCGGCGCCGTTACGGAAAACTGGGGAGTCAACGCAGGCTTCTGTTTGCTTATTGCGGCGTCAGCACTTGGTTTTTTTGTGATGAAAAAAGGCGGAATCCAGAAGTCCTGAAATTTTCTCTATATGCCTATAATTCCTGCAATCTTTGCTTACGATTTATATATGGCTCCCGTTTTTCCAGTATATCAAGGAGCACATTGGTATCCAGCAGAACTTTCATTGCCTCGCCAGTCGTCCGGTTTTGATTTCTGCAAGGGTCAACGGATTGTTTGACGCAATACCGGCAAGCCGTTGTGCGGCCGCAAGCCGGGGAGCTGTTTTTGTGCCGTACTCCATTACCGGCTATTTTTAATTATTTCCAATAATCCATATTCATTATTTTCCAAATCTTCTATCATCTGTTTTGAATTTATTAGCAATTCTACCAATGCTTTACTGCTATTATTTCCTGTTTTGAGCAAAATGATTTTAGGCGGAAATCCCCTTAACTCAAGTAGATCCAAAAAATCATTATCTTTGGTTATTATTGTATATCCATTTTGTAACGCATAATCCCATATATCTACATCTTCTGCCGGTACTGCAAGTCCTATTAGATCCACATGGGCGCAATCCCCAAATACTGGCCTTAAAATATTTGTCAGTTTCCATGAAATATTTGCGTCAAGTAATATTTTCATACAATTTTTATGCTAAAGCTATTACCCGTACAATTTCTTCACGCCGTGCGGCGAAAGATAAAGCGGCTTGAATATGTACCTCTTTTAATAGGGGATAATCCTCAAGTATTTCAGAAACAGGTATTCCTTCCGATAACCATTGCAAAATATCCCCAACGGTTATTCTTGTGCCTTTAATACAGGGCTTTCCAAAACGAATCCCCTGATCTATTACAATATAATTTGATAATTCTTCATTTCCCATGTTCATTCACCACTATATTTTTTTAATTTTTTCATCATCTCTTCTTCAGAAACTGTTTCCCCATTATTTATTTGATTTATTCCATCAATCAATTTTTTATATAAATCTATTCTGCCAGAAAGTTCATTATAGGCATCAATGCTCATAACAGCTAAATCACCTACGCCGTTTTTTGTAATGAATATAGGTTCCTTATATTGATGACAAAATTGGGAAACTTCTCCATAATTATTCCTCAAATCAGCACTTTTCCGTATTTCCGGCATAAATTTCTCCTAAAAATGTTTTCTGTTCTAAATATATCATTATTTTGATATATTATCAAGTGAAAAACTCAAACAGCCGTATGAGCCTTTACATAGGAAATTGGCCTCCTATGGTTCGTTTTTTACGTGGCGCAACACGGAAAAAGAAAACGTAGATCACATAGATTGCTAATGTAACCGTGCAGGTTCCAACTTTAGTGGAAACCGGGGTTCCGGCCATTTTGACCTCTTTAGAGCGCCAGCGCTACTATCTCATCGCCGTGGGCGCCAACTAGTTCCCGGCCTGCGGAGTTGACCATTACATCCATATCCTCAAGGGGGATGGCTCCCAACAGGACGTTTTCCGCGCCGGGCATGACTATCGCCGGGCAGGTGGTAGAGCGCTCTTTCCAGCGAATCTCCACCGGCTCGGTTACTTTGCAGGTTATTCGCGTTCCATTGGCTATTCGGGCGCTGCGTTCACTCTGTACGGTAAGTCCCAACTGTTGACAGACCGCCTCGGTAATGAACAGAGTTGCCGCCCCGGTATCAACGATGGCGCTTACCGTGGTTTTCCGTACCTCCGGCTCAGTGATAAGTCTTTCCTGAACTCTGATTGCATCACCTGCGTTTTTTAAGGTAATGTCTGCATATACGGTTCCCATATCTTTCTCCATACATCTATTATACCGGAAATCATGGGGTTAAACAAAGTCCGCTTTGCATCCGTGCTGCTGGACGCCTGCCATCTTTATCTGATAAAGGTATCGCCGCTCCGTGCCATTCTTGCCACGGGGAATTTACCATGCCTTCGGCTTATACTCGCCTTTTGGTTCAAAGATGTTAAACGTATCACCGGCAGGTTCAACCACATAAAAGCCGTTCTTAAATGCATATTCCTTTACATTTTCAGTCATGACCACACCAGCAATAGCGCCTAAATATTGCCGCTGGTCGTTGTGTAAATTCGCATAGGATCGAAGTTTTTCCATACGCCTGACATGTTCATTAATATGCTCGGTCGTGGGTTTGTTTTTTATTTCAACAATCATAACTTTATCGCCGTTCTCCAAAAAAGCATCAACTTCCGTAACTATATCATGCTCCCTATCCTCAATAACGGTATCCTGGTATGCTTTTGTAAAAGTAAAGTTGAGTCCTCTGAATTTTTCCACCAGATTAGGCACAATCAAATATTCAACCATTTCGCCAAAACGGTTGCCCAGTTTTCCAAGCTGCTTGTCGGTTGCCTTCAACTGACGGTCGGTTTCTTTCATCTGAAGATCAGTTTCCTTTATCAAGCGGGCGGTTTCTTTCTGGCTTTCCCGCAATTCTTCCATTTCCCTATCATGCTGCTCTTTGC
Source organism: Spirochaetia bacterium (assembly GCA_025997795.1). Classification (GTDB taxonomy): domain Bacteria; phylum Spirochaetota; class Spirochaetia; order Treponematales; family Breznakiellaceae; genus BNVB01. The sequence goes on from BNVB01000056.1 coordinate 15,869, forward strand.
TTGCCTGAAACGCCGCCCAAAATCGCTCAAAATCAAGGCCTTGCTCGTAGGTAGTTGTCATTAGTATCTCCTATTTTTAGTATACGTCCCTTCGGGCCGTTTGTCGATAGGAATGTATCCATAGCCCGCTATCGCGGGCGGCGCCATACCCCATTTCCGGCTTTTCGGAAAGGGGCAAATCTGATCACTCCAGCGCTTAGCTCCCCCGCCCATACCAGCGTAGGACAAATCATCAATGAGCTTGGCGGCATTGGCAGGAACACGGCAATCCAATATTTCAAGACTGGAAAGTGGGAATTATAATCCATCATTTGATTTTTTAAATAAAATTGC
>BNVB01000057.1 GCA_025997795.1 Spirochaetia bacterium
CCAAACCGCCCTTGATGCGTCAGATAAGGAACGGATGCGCCGCCGTTTTGCCGAAGCGGGTGTTCCCTCTCCGGCCTACACGGTTTTTACCGCAGTTCCCGGTATAACAGAAACGGACTCCGCGGTTTTGCCCTTTCCGTATCCGGCGGTGGTAAAACCCGTGGACAATATGGGCGGCCGGGGCTGCCGCCGGGTGTTTAATCCCGCGGAACTGCGGGAAGCGGTGGGGGCGGCGCTGGCTTTTTCACGGTCAGGCCGGGTCATTGTGGAAGAATATATGGAAGGGCCGGAATTTTCCGTGGATGCCGTGATCTACCATGGGGAAGTTACAATCTGCGGCCTTGCAGACCGGCACATTTACTTTCCGCCCTTTTTTATCGAAATGGGTCATACCATGCCCAGCTCTCTTCCCCGGGCGGAGCAGGAAACACTTCTTGCTGTTTTTGTCCGGGGCATCCGGGCCCTGGGAATTGATAACGGCGCCGCCAAGGGTGATATCAAATATACTCCCCGGGGGCCCATGATTGGTGAAATTGCCGCCCGGCTTTCCGGTGGGTATATGTCCGGCTGGACCTATCCCTATGCTTCCGGTGTTGACCCCGCCCGGGGGGCAATCTGCGCTGCCCTGGGGCTTCCACCCCAGGACCTTACACCGCAACGGCACTGGACCAGCGCCGAGCGGGCCTTTATCTCCATCCCCGGCCTTGTCCAGTCCATAGAAGGACTGGAGGAAGCCAAAAAAGTGCCGGGAATAAAGGATGTATTCCTTCGGGCTGAACCGGGAAAACGGCTTAATTTCCCGGAAAATAACGTTTCCAAAGCCGGAAACGTTATTTCCGCCGCTCCCGGCCGGGAAAGCGCCGTAAGAGCGGCGGAAAAGGCCGCCAGGGCGGTCCTTATCCGCCTAAGCGCCCCCGATAAAGAAACCGCCGCCTTTCTGGCCGGCCCGGTTTCCGGTGGAAACCCGGTTTCCCCCGGAAACCTGGTTTTCCCCCCATCGGCCTTTACCCTGGACCCGGTTTTGCTGGCAGAACTCGAAAAATTGCCAAAAACTTCTTCGCCTTCTTCGACTTTGCGGTTTAAAGACATCTTCTTATACCCTTTCCCCGTTTTTACCAGCTCAGCATTAAGTGATTACCAGGGCAGAACCCCCGCCGAAAGTCTGGAAGCGGTCCGCCGTTTAACAGCCCTGCGGTTAAAAACCCTGGAAACCCCGCTAAAACCGGCAACAGCAGATACCATTTCCGGTAAAAAGCTTATCCTGGGCCGGGAATTCTGGTCCGCCCTGATCCGCGGCAGTTACCAGGGAGCTGTATATTACCTTGACTGTCTCCTGGCCAAGGGCTCAGGTTTGGGGGAAGCCCCATGAAACACTATGTACTGTACCTGCTTTTAATTCTGACAATACCCCTCCATGCCCAAACTACGGCGGGAAAAACCTACTCCCTTGACGAAACCCTTACCGAACTGGGAACAAGCCTCCGCTGGGACCCCTTTTTTGCCGCCGGGACACTTTTAATGGAGGATCACCGGCTGGCTTTTTATACCGGCAGCCCCGGCGAACGGGGAGCCGCGCTCTTTGACGGCCGGGAAGTTTTTACCCTGCCCCTGCCCTATACCGAAGGGGGAGCGCTCCGTTTTCCCCAGGCCTTTGTCGCGGCGGCAAAAAGCGCCTTTTCCGCTTCCCGGGAAGCGGAAAAAACACGTTTCCGCATAGCGGCGATCATTGTTGATCCCGGCCATGGGGGTAAAGATTCCGGGGCGGTGGGAACCCATAAAATTGGGGGAAAAACACTCAAATCGGTAGAAAAAGACATTACCCTGGCAGTTTCCAGGCAGCTTGCCGCGCAGCTCCGCACCGTCTGGCCGGAAAAACGGGTTCTCCTTACCAGAAATGGCGATACCTTTCCCACCCTGGAAGACCGGGTTAATGTGGCCAATACGGTACCCCTCAAAGATAACGAAGCAATCATCTATATATCGATTCATGCCAATGCATCCCTCAACAAAGATGCCCGGGGATACGAAGTCTGGTATCTGCCCCCGGAAACCCGGCGGGAGCTTATCGACCGGCAAAAATATACCGAATCAAGCGAGGTAATTCCCATCCTTAACGATATGCTTCAGGCTGAATTTATCTCCGAAAGTACCGATATAGGCCGGTTTATTCTGGCCCGTTTTGCCGAAACCCTGGGAAATCAAATCCCCTCCCGGGGACTCAAGGCGGAAAACTGGTATGTCGTACGGAACGCCCGGATGCCCGCAGTACTGGTGGAATTGGGTTTTGTCAGCAATGCCGAGGATGCCGCCCTTATGGCGGACCCGGCCTACTTGAAACGTTATGCCGAAGCGTTGTATAAGGGAATTGCCGATTTTGTAGCAGAATTTGAACAGTCCGGGGGCTATATCGCCCCTTAAAACGGGGAGATCATGGAATTTTTCAAACTGCTTCGCCATCTTGCCTACCTAACGGCACTGGTTTTTTTTGCCTTTTTTGAACTGGCCAGTTCCGATCTGGTTCGGCGTACCTTTGAATTTGCTGTTTTTAACACCGGAAAACCCGTGGTAGAAGACCGGATGCTCTACAGCGCCGATTCTCCGGAGCTGAATATCAAATCCTATGTGGAAGAATCGATTTTGGGTCCCGTTTCGGTGGATTTAGCCCCGCTTTTAACCAGGGGAACCAAACTCCGGTCCTTTATGTTCCGGGATAAGACCGTATATGCCGATTTTTCCGGCGAAGCGGTCATACCTGTACCCGGCGGTCTGCCGCTTTTTGACAGTTTTGTGATCCTTAACCGAGGGATCCGGCGGAATTTCCGCTATGTCCGGGATGTAAAGCTCTTTGTTAACGGAAATGAGGTCTTTTTTACTGAATTTTCAAAAATCTTTGGGGCAGAATAGCAGAAAGTGCCGATAAGGTATTGACAAAGTATTTCAGGATCGTATATTTTTATATATCTATCTTTATTTGTATTTTTGTAAAGGAGCTGTGGATGAAACGGATATTCATTCTTTTAACCGCCGCACTGTTGGCGGTAGGGTTGTTTGCAGAGGAAGCGGTTCTTATTGACTTCACCAAGCTTGGTGCGGATATTATTCCCGCTCCCCAGCAGGGTGAACAGGAACAGCAGATGACCCAGAACCGGGCGACTATAATGGATTACGGTGCCGTGTCGGGCGGCAGCTTCACTCAGGAACAGAAGCGGATAATGAAGACCTCTTTGGCCATCAAAAACTGGACTGTAATCCTGAATTCTTCTGCCAGGACCGTAAACCGCGAAGTCCTTACCTATGCGGAAGAAGCCCAGTCTAAGCAGTACGGTACTGTGATGGGTGTAAGGGTAAACTTTCCCACCGAACCGTGGAATGCCAACGCTGTAATTAAACCCCCCTTTGAAATTCCTGCCTATGAACCGGTAGGTCAAATTGACGATGAGGGGAACGTTACCGGGGCAAACACCAATGTAATGTCCCTTTCCCGGTTTGAAGGGCCCCTTAATGAAGAAACCGGTAAACCCGCCTATGGTCTTGGCGTGATTAAAAATGTAGGTACCATCAAATCGGTAGCGGTTAATGTGTACGGTCTCCAGTTTCCCCACAGTCTGTCGGTAATTCTTATTGACAACGAAGGGACCGAAAAGACCATGTTTGTGGATTATCTTAACTTTGACGGCTGGGCCGAGCTTACCTGGCAGAACCCCGCCTATGTACAGGAAGTACGGAACCGGGAACTCCGGCTCTACCCCCTGTACCCAACCTCCACCCCCTTTATTAAATTTGGCGGATTCCTTGTTAAACGGGACGGCGATCAGGCCGGCGGCGATTTTATCGCATATTTCCGGGATGTCAAGGTTATCTACGACAAAGCGGTCCTCGATACCGACAGGGATATTGACGACGAAGGTCTGTGGCACATAATTCAGACCAGAGAAGAAAAGAAGAAACAATGGGAAATGAGCCGTTTTGGTCAACAGCAGATTCTGCGTTATCTTGAACAGCAGAAGCAGGCTACCGAAAACAGCTTTACCCCCTCTCCCACAACCGGGGGTGACGGCGCCGCCGCCAACTAAAACACCGTAGGTGTGTTGTGAAAAAGCTGTCTGAACATATTTCAGACAGCTTTTTTTTAGGACAAAAAAGTGAATTTTGATTTTTCATCCCTTGGTCAGGTTAAAGAACGGTTTGAAAAGGCCGCTCTGGCCCGGGATCATATTACCCGGGAACTCCTGGAAGCCATTGAAAGGGCGGTCCACCAGCTGTCTTCCCGGCCTACGGTTAAAGGCCGCTGCAAGGAATTTGTAAGCTACTATAAAAAGTACCTAAAACTCCTAAAGGAAGACCCCGTAACGGAGCCCCTTATTACCGATTTAATCGCACTGCGGGTAGTTTGTCCCTTTTTGGAGGATCAAACTGCGGTAGAGCGGATAATTCGGGAGCATTTTACGGTTACCGAATTGGACCGCAAGGGAGCCCACTTTAGTTTTAAGGAATTCGGCTATGAATCGGTACACCTTCTTGTTTCAATTCCCCCGGCTTTAAGCGAAAAATGGGGCGACTGCGGTACCTGTGTAGCGGAAATACAGATTAGGACAATTCTTCAGGATGCCTGGGCCGAGGTGGAACATGAACTGGTATACAAGGCCGAATTTACCCCCTTTGACGACCCCATGAAACGCCGCTTGGCGGCGGTAAATGCCAGCCTTTCTTTGGCAGACAGCATTTTTCAGGAAATCCGGGTATACCAGCGGCAGCTTAACGGCGAGTTGGACAAACGGCGGGATTCTTTTTACCGTAAAATCGAAGAAGCTACCGACGGGCTTCTTTTTGATCCGGACCGGGATATGGCCAGGGCTTTCCAGGAAGAAATGCCTTTGATGGACGAAAAGGCCACCATCGACGATCTTTTGCTTAACGCCCTCTATGCCCACAACAAAAACCGCTTTGCCGAGGCTATTGCCTTTTACAGCCGTATCCTGGAAATGAAGGCCGATCCGGCCATTGCTTCGATGATCTACAAACACCGGGGAATGGCCTATTTTGCCCAGTCCCGGTACGAAGAAGCCGTGGCGGACTTTACCGAATCCCTTAAAACCGACGAAAAATCCTATAAATCCGCCTATTACCGGGGGGTAGTCAGGTCGGTTCTGCGCCAATACCAGGAGGCCATAGATGATTTTACCCTTTCCCTTTCAATAAACCCCTACCAGAATTTTACCCTCTACCGCCGGGGCCAAGCCTACTACCACCTGGAAGATTATCCTGCAGCCCTGGCAGACTGCGAGGCATCCCTGGCTCTGGACCCCGCTTCCTCCACTGCCGAACGCTTCCGTTCCCTCTTGCTGGACAAACTTAAAATGCTGGGTTAAAAAAGTCTGTTTTTATCTCTTGACAAAGTCTTTGGTAAGGGCTATACTATAATAATCAATTCTTTGCAAAGGAGAAAAATGATGAAAAAGCTTCTTTTATTGGCAGCTTTAATCCTTGTTGTAGGCCTGTGTTTTGCTCAGGACAATGGCGAGGAAGCTGCCGCTCCAGCCAAGCCGGAACGGCTTGACCTGGAACTCTCTGCGGGTTTCCCTGTTCACTGGACCAACATAGCAGACAAACATCAAGGTCTAGATGAACGGGAAGTAACAGCCAATACCGCTCTTGGTGTTTCTCTGCTTTTTAACTTTAGCAGGAAATTTGGCCTGACACTGGACACCGACTTCTTCTATGGCGGAGAAGTAGCAGGATTGTCTGGTAGTAGTTCCCAATCCGGTTCACTCTTTGGGGCCAATGTGCTTCTTGGGGCCGTAATCTACCTCTACAATGGTAGTTTCCTTCGTATCCCCCTGGCCATCGGCGGTCACATGTACTACTACAGCGAAGACCTATGGATTCCTGATTTAGGTGGTCCTCAGGCGAATTGGGTAAAAACCCGTGATCTCCAGGTTGGGCCCGGCGCCTCTCTGGGCGTTCAATTCCACTTTAACGACAGTATCTACATTTTTAGCCGCACCAATGTGGCCGTAGATATTTTCCGCTGGCACACGGCGAAGGGCGTTGGCGTGCCTTCCGTCAGCGAAACCGAATTGATCCTCGGTTGGGAAGTAAAGCCCTCGGTCGGTCTGGGAATTAAGTTCTAATTTCTGCATCTGACCTAAAAAGGGCTGTCCACTAGGACGGCCCTTTTTTTAGAGGGTCAGGGTCACGGGTCCTGGCCGCAGCTTGACACATACCGGGGTGTTTTTGTATATTGAGCGTGCAAGATTAAATCCTTGAGCGTTAGCGTTCAAGAAAAAGTGGAGAAAACGAAGTTTTCTCCCAAGATTAAATCCTTGAGCGACAGCGAAAGGGTTAATCGGTTTAGACATTGAGCGTTAGTTCAGGAAAACCTGGAGAATGCGTAGCATTCTCCAAGATTAAATCCTTGAGCGTTAGCGAAATGTCTCAACAAGTCTCCTTCGTCTAGTGGTTAGGACATCGGGTTTTCATCCCGACAACGGGGGTTCAATTCCCCCAGGAGATGTTAAAATCAGAGAGGCAGTAATGAAAGTATTACTCCACCGTTCCGCTGACAAATATCTGAACCGCTTACAATCGGCTGACCGGGATCGTTTCGATGCCGCTTTTACTGATTTGGAAAAAGAACCATCAGAAGGAGGATAAGCCATGCCGGAAAAAAACCTTGTCATAATAAAGCCGCTTTTGTCGGCGCTTGCCGAGCCGCTTTACACGATCGAACCGGCAACACTGGAAGAAACCAAAAAAGCGGAACGGCGTATCCGGGAATATCACCGGGATCCGTCAAGTTTTGTTCCGTTCAAAAAACGAGTTACCGAAAACGGATACGGCCCATAACCGGAGATGTTTTAGTTCAGTGCATTATACGGTAAGGAACTAGGAGTTATAACATGACCGAATATGATGTTTTATTGGTTTGGGATGATGAAGCCGGAAAATGGTATGCCCAGAATGATGACATCCCCATCATACTTGAAGATACTTCTCTGGACACCTTGATTCGCCGGGTAAAACTGGCCGCACCGGAAATTCTGGAAATGAATGGGAAGCTCCATGTAAACATCCATCTGCATTTTAAGATGGAAGCGGAAGCAGTGGTAGCGTAACCGGATGGCGGAGTATGAAAAAAAGGTCCGTCAAATTCTGCGCGAAAATGGCTGTCATTTTGTGAAACAGGCTGGTATTGATTACCACTTTTGAAAACACGGATTATCCTATGGAAGCAGCCAGCCGTTTTACCCCCGAAACAATACAAAAACTGCGTAAGGAAATCGCCTTAGCCGGGGGTAATGAAGTTTTTGCCCTGGGTTTTTGTAACAGTCAGGGGCTTGTGGCGGAACTGCGGATTACTGCCAGGGGTAACGAAGGGGCGGTACTGGCCCTGGATGAGGCGCTAGAAGGGGAATGGCCGGATGTGCTTATCCACAATCACCCTTCCGGTTTTCTAACTCCCAGTGACAACGATATGATGATTTCCGCCCGGGCGGCGGGGGGGCGGAACCGGTTCGTATATCGTTGACAACGAAGTAAGCCGGGTTTATGTGGTGGCAGAGCCCATACGGCGGCGGGAGCGGAAAAAACTTGATGCAGACGCTTTATGCGCCGTTTTGGAAGAGGGCGGGGCAGTGGCCCGCCGCCTTTCCGTATATGAACGCCGAGATGCCCAGTTGGACCTGGTACGGCTTATTGTCCGGGCCTTTAACGACGATGCCCTCGCGGCGGCGGAGGCCGGAACCGGGGTAGGGAAGTCCCTGGCGTACCTGCTTCCGGCAATTGAATTTGCCCTGGCCAATGACGAACGGATCGTTATTTCCACCGCCACCATTACCCTGCAGCAACAGCTTTTTGAAAAAGACATACCCCTGGTTCTTTCCGCTTTGGGCAAACAGCTTGGCTGTGCCCTTATCAAAGGCCGGGGAAACTACCTTTGCCGGCGCCGCCTAACTGAAGAACTGCTGGAACCACCGCTGGATAACGCCGAATACGAAGAACTGCGTTCCCTTACTGCCTGGGCAGAAACCACCAAAAACGGAAGCCGTTCGGATCTTTCCTTTTTGCCCTCCGCCGGTCTCTGGTCCCGGATCTGCTGCGAAAGCGATACCTGCCTGGGAATGCACTGTGCCGAACGGGAACGGTGTTTTTTTATGGCGCTTCGCCGGGAATCCGCCGATGCCCGGATCCTCGTGGTAAACCATCATCTCCTTTTTGCAGATCTGGCGGCCCGGCACGAAGGTGCGGGTTACGAATCGGCGGTGGTATTGCCCCCCTATACCCGGGTGATTATTGATGAAGCCCACACCATCGAAAACGCCGCCACCTCCTTTTTTTCCCGGGGATGGAGCCGGATGGGGATAAACCGGGCCTTGGGCCGGCTGTACCGGAAACGCCGTACTCTGGAATCGGGACTGCTGCTCCGGCTGGCCGCCATGCTGCCTGCTCTGCCGGACGGAGCGGGTACCAGCGCCGGCGGCGGCAGTCCGGGAAAATCCGCCTTTTCCGGTATTTTTTCCGGCATACCCAAGGCTGTAACGAACCTTCGGGAAGCGGCGGAAAAGGCCGATGCAGCTGCCCTGACCCTCTGCGGAGGGGAAGGGATATATCGGTTTATGCCAGGGAAAGGAGCGGATGTTCTAACTGAACTGCGGCAGCCCCTGGAAGAACTGCGCCGGGCGCTTGTCTCTCTTTCGGGCAAGGTGCAGGATTTGCTGGAAGCCGCCAATCAGCTGGCCCCCAGCGAAGAATCCCGGGAAGATCCAACGGCCTGGGAGGTCCGGGCCATACTCCGGCGGCTTGAATCGGCGGGGGCCAGCTGCGGGGCTTTTCTGGAATTCGGCATAAGCCCAGGTCTTGATGGCGAAGTATTCTGGCTGGAAAAACAGCATGGTAAAGACCCCTGGGCGGCCTTTACCATTACCCCGGTAAACATTGCCCCGCTGCTTAAGGAAGCGCTCTTTGACGCCAATAAAACGGTGATCTGTGTATCCGCCACCCTGGGTACCGGAAGCGCCGCGCCGGAAACCGGCGGGAATGAATCCGGTTTTATTCCCGCCGCCGGTACCGTTTTCCGCTTTTGGGCGGAACGGACCGGGGCGGCGCTGGCCAGAGGAGATCGGGAATTCCTTAGGGGAATTTTTCCATCCCCTTTTCCCTTTGAAAGCAGGTCCATGCTCCTTGTTCCTTCCGATGCGCCGCTGCCCGATTCCCCGGATTACCAGGCCTTTGTGGGTCACGCTATTCTGGAACTGGTCCGAATTTCCGGCGGTTCGGCGCTGGTCCTTTTTACTTCGTATCAATCCCTGCGGGCCGCCTACGAAGAGGCTGCCCCGGCCCTGGAAGCCGATGGGATCCGCTGTCTTAAACAAGGCGGCGATGACCGTTCCCGGCTGCTCCAGCAGTTTCTGGAGGACAAAACCAGCGTACTTTTTGGTACCGATTCATTCTGGGAAGGAGTGGATGCGCCCGGCGAAACTCTGCGCCTGGTGATCCTTTGCAGGCTGCCGTTTAGAACCCTCAAGGATCCGGTTTTTGAAGCCCGCCGGGAGGCACTGGAAAAACAAGGCCGGAATGCTTTTGCCGAACTTTCACTTCCCGACGCAGTTATGAAGTTTAAGCAGGGTTTTGGGAGGCTTATGCGCAGTTCATCGGACTATGGAGCGGTGGCGGTACTGGACGGGCGGCTGATCCATAAGTACTATGGAAGGGCTTTTTTGGGGTCCCTGCCTCAAACCAGGACCAGTTTTAAGGATTTTCCCGGTCTGGCGGAGGATTTTGAACGCTTTTTATACTGATTGTCTTGGCCCTTTTTCCCGTTCCATAACCATGGCCAGGGTCATTTTGCTAAAATAATCGTTAAGCAGGGCGGTTACATCCTCCCAAACCGAATGGCTAAAGCAGCGCCGCCCCGTTTTTTCGCAGGTTTTGGCGTGTTTATCACAGTCGGAAACATTCATTTCTTCGCCGGCGGCTTCAAGAATCTCCAAAAGGGTGATATCCTTGGGGTTTTTGACAAACTGGAAGCCTCCGCCGGGCCCCCGGACAGAGTTGACAATACCTGCCCTGCGGAGTTTAAAAAAAATCTGTTCCAAAAAAACAGAGGAAATTTGTTCCTCCTCCGCAAGTTGATTGATTGACACGGGAGAAGCTGTCTGTAGTCGTGCCAGTGCCATTGATGCTCGCAGCGCATAACGTCCCCGGGTTGTAATTCTCACCTTTTTCTCCTGGAAAGATTTTAACTTATCATAAGCAATATATTATCATTCCTGACAAAAAAAATACAGCATTAGTTTTGCAAAAAGGCAGTAAAACGATCCTAATCTTGACACGCTGTTCTTTTTGGTGGTATTCTTACAATAATTCAGTTTCCAAGGAGAAAACCATGGCCCAGGCCAGTAAAAACTCGCGTACCACCAGCGCCACCCAGAAATTCTTCTGTTCCTGCGGCGGTGAAGTCAAAATGAAGACGGTTTTTGAAAACGGCAAGGTAAAGAACCAGGCCGAATGTGAAAAGTGCAAACGGGTCGAACGGCGGCCGTCTGACTTTAACTAGTTCTGTTACCGCGAATTATGCAATAAGGGCGAATTCACGGTTTTTTTTATTGCTGTTCACCAAAGAACAGTTTTTGGAGGTTTTGTTTGGCACATAAGGCAAGTTCCGCAGAAAAACGCCACCGGCAGAGTGAAGAACGCCGGAGACGGAATAAGGCGGTAAAAAGTTCGGTAAGGACCAGCGCAAAGAAATTCGTTCTTTTGGCCCATAAAAAAGAAGCACCCGAAGCGGAAACGGCGCTTAAAGAAATGATACAAAAGCTGGATTCCGCCGCCCGGAAAGGGATTATTAAGAAAAATGCCGCTGCCCGGAAGAAATCGCGGATGCAGCGCTTGTTCAATACCTTAAAAGCAGCCCAGTAAAAGGGGCGGCATGACCGAAAAAAAAATCACCAAAGCGGAGATTGTCGATTCGGTTTATGAAAAGACAGGAATAAACCGCAAAGATGTAAAACTGGTAACGGACCTGGTTTTTGAGGCGATTAAAAATGCCCTGACTAAAGGAACGGTGATTGAATTCCGGGGTTTTGGTACCTTTGAAGTCCGCTTCCGCAAGGGACGGCAAAAGGCGCGGAATCCCAAAACCGGGCAAGAAGTATCGGTTACCTCCCATGGTATTGCCGCTTTCAGGGCCGGCAGGGAACTAAAACAGGCGGTGTGGGGTTTACCCGCCGGGGGAATCGGCCAGGCCGGTGATTCCAAATAAGCGGCCTGGAGCCGCTCTTTTTTGTAATCTGACGCTTATCCTTGCCGGGGCCGTTCTTTTTGCTGCTTCCTTTCCCAATCCGCTGGTAAGCGGCGGTTTCCCTATACTGGCCTGGATTGCCTGGGTTCCGGTTTTTTGGGTAATCCGCCGTATTGGCCAGGATTCCAACTTCAGCGGAAGCCGGGATTCCAGCCGTGGCTATGGTCAAGCGGCTTTGTGGGGTGCCCTTTACGGCGCAGTAAGTTATACCCTTTTTGTCCCCTGGTTAAGTTCTTTCCACCCCGCTGCGGGTTTGGCCGCCGCTGTCCTTCAATTGTGTTATATGGCTCTGCTCTTCCCCCTGCTTAAACTGACTGTGGTGTTCTATCCCCGCCGGGCTTACCTGGTCCAGTGGCTGCTCTGGCTTTCCTATGAATACCTGCGGACCCTGGGATTTTTGGGCTTTCCTTACGGAATTTCCGGTTATACCCAGTGGTCGTTTACCCCCCTTTTGGGAATAAGCTCGGTATTTGGGGTATGGGGCGTTTCCGCCCTGGTGCTGTTTCCCTCGGTATACCTGGGGTCGGCCCTGGCAGAAAAACCTGCTTTGTTTGGCGGAACCTTGTCCGGTCTTGGGGCCTTTTTCCGGTCTGAACGGCCCGCGGCGGCGCTTTGGCTTGCTGCCCTGGGAGCGGCCCTGTTTTTTGGTTTTCTGCACCTTGATGATGGGGAAAACGAAACCGGCCGGGCCTCAATCGTCCTTGTTCAGCAGAATGCCGATCCCTGGCAGGACAATACTCCAGAGGGTTACCAACGTATACTGAGGATCCTTACCGGCCTTTCAGAGGAAGCTGTGGCCGCGAGGAGTGGAATTGATGTCGCGGGGAGTGGAATTGATGCCGCGGGTGCCGGCACCAATTCCATCCGCCGCGCGGCGGATCTGGTGGTATGGCCGGAAACAGCTTTTGTTCCCCGGATTTACTGGCATTTGAACTACCGGGATAATTCTGCCGTCAATTATACGGTGGTAAAGGAACTGATGGATTTTCTTGAAACCCAGAAAGTGCCCTACCTTATCGGGAACGACGATGCCCGGCTGGAAGCTATACCCGGCGGCGGCTGGGATCGGGTGGACTATAACGGAGCGCTCTTTTTTGACGGGGCAGAACTAAAGGAAACCTACCGGAAAATCCGGCTGGTTCCCTTTGCCGAATATTTTCCTTATAAAAAAACCTTTCCCCGAATCTACCGGGCCCTGGAGGAAAATACCACTTTTTGGAAACCCGGCAGCAAACTGGTTGTTTTTGATACAGGAAAATTCCGTTTTTCTGCTCCAATCTGCTTTGAAGACAGTTTTGGTTACCTTTCCCGGGAATTTACCCGGCAGGGGGCAGATCTTATCGTAAACCTTTCCAACGATTCCTGGGCAGAAAGCCTTTCCTGCCAGATGTTGCATCTGGCCATGTCAGTATTCCGGGCTGCGGAAAACCGGCGCTCCCTGGTCAGGGCCACCACCTCGGGCCAAACCTGCGCCATTTCTCCGTCGGGCAAGATTCTCGCCATGGCCCCCCCCTTTACTCAAACCTTCCTTAATGTTACCGTACCTCTGGTAAAAAGCCGTACCCTCTATACCATTTGGGGGGATCTCTGGGCAGTTCTTTTTTCAGTATCCGCCGGAATGCTCTTGCTTATCGGCGCAATAAGGTCTATACTAAGGGTAATCAAAACAGGAAGGAACGTATGAACACCCGCAAAAAGATACTCGTCATTGATGATGAAATCATAAATCTTGAATTCTTTGAGGTTATGCTTTCCAAGCTTGGTTTTGAGGTAGAAAAAGCAGGGGATGGCGAGGACGGCCTGGCAAAGGCAAAAAAATTCTTTCCCGACCTTATCATTTTGGACAATATTATGCCCAAACTGTCGGGCTGGGAATTGACCAGGATCATAAAAGCGGATGAGCGCTTAAAGGAAATTCCCATCATCATGCTTTCTGCCCTGGACGATGTAAAAGACAAGGTTGAAGGTTTTGAACTGGGGGTGGACGACTATATCACCAAACCCTTTAACTTTTCCGAGGTATTGGCCCGGATTAGGGCGGTATTGAAAAACCGGGAACTCTTTGCCCAGATAGTAGCCCGGGAATCCAGGCTTTCCCTGGCGGAAGAATTGAACAGCGACATGAAGGCCAATGTGGCGGAATTTATACAAAGTATGGAGGATCTTGATAAAACCATCGGCAAGGTCAAATCCAAAGCATTAACGCCGGAACTGGCGGAGCTCCTTGACGAGGTAAAAAAGGAAAATCAAAAGGTCCGGAAGAGTATAACAAATCTTAATGCCCGGATCGAAAAAACCATGGCCGAGTGGGAGAACTTGAAAAAAAATGAAATAGGCCTTACTATATTGGAAAAACAGATTCGCCGGTCAGTACAGGAACAGGAATGAAGCAGGGAAAAAAGGGAACAAAGGTAATCGTACTGGGCAATACGGTCAGTATGGATGGTTTTTTGAGGTTTAAGGATACGCTTTGTATCCAGGGAAAATTCAAGGGTACCATAGAAGCCACCGGAGCGCTGGTGGTGGACAAGGGAGCCATGGTAGACGCAGACCATATTTCGGTTACCACCCTAACAGTTTATGGCGCAGTAAGCGGTCAGGTTAGGGCGGTGGACAAAATTGACCTGCTCAGCGGTTCCCAGCTTAGAGGAGATATAAGCGCTTCCCGGCTGCGTATTGCCGACGGTGTCCTTTTTGAAGGACAATGCAGCATGACCGGAACAGAACGGGAAGTGGAGATTTTTTCCCGGTCTACGGCGGAAATCCGGTCGAATCTGCAAAGATCCTATGGTAAAATCTGAATCAGGCGCTTGTGGATAATCCCGCCGGGATTCCAAAAAGCGGACAGAATCCAGCCGAAAAGCTGATTTGTTTGCTGCGGGAACATTCAATGGTTCTTGCGGGGGCCGAATCCTGCACGGCAGGGCTGGGGGCAGATCTTCTGGGCCGGGTAAGCGGGGCTTCGGAATGTTTTTGGGGTTCCTTTGTATGTTATACCCCCCAGGCAAAAACAGCGATGCTGGGAGTAAGCAAAGAAACCCTAACCCGTTATGGACTGGTCAGCGGAGAAACCGCCAGGGCCATGGCGGCGGGGGCCCTGGAAAAAAGCGGCGCCGATGCGGCTTTTTCCGTTACGGGCCTTGCGGGTCCCAATGGGGACGGCTCTTCCGTCCCCGTGGGAACCGTGTGGATTGGGACAGCCCTAAAAAGCGGCGTAACAGCGGAAAAACAGTTTTGTTTTTCCGGCGGTCGGAACGAGGTACGCCGCCAGGCGGCGCAGAAAGCGCTGGAACAAATTCATCAGGCAGTAATTGATTGGATCACACTTTAATAGTGATTACATAGATACGGAAAACCATTAACAGGAGATAGGCTATGCCCTATGTAAGGAAAACCCGTACCCTGAAAACCGAAGGACAAAACGGGCCGGAACAGGATGAATATCCGCGGAATGACGATGCAAACGGCAGGGTAGTGGTCCGAACCAAACCCAGGCGGGTTTTGCGGGGAGAAACCATGGAAACAGGAGGGGATTCACCGGGTAACGAATCATCCGGCGGCGAATCACCGGGTAACGAGGCTTCCGGCCCTTCCCTGAGCGGAAACGGCGCCGGGAACACCGCCGGGAATGGTACCGGGAACGTTCCCGGTTCAGGAACTACTCCTGCGCCGGTTTTTCAGAACGGGTTTATGCCCAAACTTCCTTCCATGCCGGATATCTACGGCAAACCAGAACCCAGGAACGACGACGGCGGCAAACCCCGGCTTTCTATTAATGAGCTTATCCGGCTTAATATGGTTGATCTGCGGGAGCTGGCCGCATCGTACAATATTACCCATGAAGACATGATGACCCTAAAAAAACAGGAGATCATCTTTTCCATATTAAAGGCCCATACCGAACGGGGGGGCATAATCTATGCCTACGGTTCTTTGGAAATTCTGCCCGATGGTTACGGTTTCCTCCGGAGCCCCCAGAATTCGTACCTGCCCGGTCCCGATGATATTTATATCAGTATCAGCCAGGTACGGCTTTTTGCCCTAAAAACCGGCGATACGGTCTATGGGCAAATTCGCAGCCCCAGGGAAGGGGAGCGGTTTTTTGCCATGCTCCGGGTAGAAACGGTAAACTACGACGACCCCACGGTGGCCCAGAACCGTATTCCCTTTGATAACCTTACCCCCCTCTACCCCAACGAAAAACTCGATCTGGAAACGGTAACCGAGGGGGTAAGTGAACGGATCATCAATCTGTTTTGTCCCATCGGCAAGGGTCAGCGGGCCATTATCGTGGCCCCTCCCCGGACGGGAAAAACGATCATGATGCAAAAAATAGCCAATGCCATTACCCAGAACCATCCGGAAGTATACCTCATCGTGCTTCTTATCGACGAACGGCCCGAGGAAGTAACCGACATGGAACGGACCGTCCGGGCGGAGGTAATTTCTTCTACCTTTGACGAACAGGCCAGCCGCCATGTGCAGGTAACAGAAATGGTCCTGGAAAAGGCAAAACGCCTGGTGGAACACAAAAAAGATGTAGTAATCCTGCTTGATTCCATTACCCGGCTGGCCCGGGCGTATAACCAGACCGTTCCCGCCTCGGGCAAAATCCTTTCCGGCGGCGTGGACTCCAACGCCCTCCACAAACCTAAGCGCTTTTTTGGCGCTGCCAGTATTCATTGACTGCAGGAATGCTTCATTA
>BNVB01000058.1 GCA_025997795.1 Spirochaetia bacterium
AAATATTCCCAATTCATAATATCCTCCAAAAAATTTCTTAACGTTAGATCCAGCGCTGGCGTCTGAACAAACAAAGCATCAATACCGCTATAAGTATCATAACACCCCAGGTAAGAGGATATTATGAATTGGGAATATTTTTTAGGCCTTCTTGATCATTTTGAGTTTGTCGGCCTTATTGCTATGCTTCTGGTTTCTGCAAGCCTTTGTATGAAAAATATCAAAACGCTGCGGATTGTAAATCTTGCCGGTTCATTGGTTTTTATTGGTTACAGCCTGTTTATTACTATTTCCCTTTCGGTGCTGCTGCTTAACGCTTTTACCGTAATGGTAAACGCTTATTATCTCTTGCAGATGAAATTTGAAACAACCAGAGTTGATCTTTTTGATGTTCTCTTTATTGATACCATTGAAGATGATACCCTCCGGCGTTTTATCCGTTTTCACAGCGAAGACATCACCCGCTTTAATCCTTCGTTTAATCCGGATTTTAAGACGGGCACCCTGGTGGGGGCCGAATACTGTTTTATCCTCCGGGAAACGCTGCCCGTATCTCTTGTGGCTTACAAACGGGGCAAGGATGATGAAATTGTGATCCTCCTGGATTATGTGGTTCCTGCCTTTCGGGATTTTAGGAATGCAAAATTCTTTTTCTCCCATGTGGTTAACCGTATCGCCGTCCCCGGTTCTGTGTTTGTTGCCAGGGGCGAGGTAAAGGCCCATTCCCGTTACCTTAAACGTATGGGTTTTATCGAAACCGGCAGGGAAGACAAGACCATCTGCTTCCGCAAGGCGGTTTGACCTGATTTTTTTGTTTGCTGGATGATTCGTTTAAGCGCTTCCCCGGCGGATCTGGAGCGGGCTGCGGGAATTATCAAAGCCGGGGGCATTGTTGCCTTTCCCACCGAAACGGTCTACGGCCTCGGCGCCGATGCCTTTAATACTCAGGCCCTGGCCAGAGTGTTTGAAGCCAAGGGCCGTCCCCGTTTTGATCCGCTTATCATTCACATTGCCGGTATGGAAGGCCTCTACCGTATCGCCGACTTTGCAGCCCTTTCGCCGGGAAACATCACACTCCTGGAAAAATGCGCCGCCGCTTTTTGGCCCGGCCCGCTTACCTTTGTTATTCCCAAAGGGCCGGAGGTTCCCGATCTGGCAACGGCCGGCCTTCCGGCGGCGGCGGTCCGTTTTCCCTCCCACCCCGCCGCCCGGGAATTAATCCGCCTTACCGGTTTAGCAGTGGCCGCTCCCAGCGCCAATCCCTTTGGCCGCCTTAGTCCCACCCGTGCGGAACATGTGATCGAAAGCCTGGGAGAAAAAATTGATGCCGTCGTTGACGGCGGCCCCTGTTCCGTGGGTGTCGAATCCACGGTATTGGATATTTCCGGGGAAGTACCCCGAATCCTCCGGCCCGGCGGTATAAGCCGGGAACAGCTGGAGGCGCTTATTGGACCGGTTTTTGGGGCAGCGTCTGGTCCAGTCCCTTCTGCGCTTACATCCGCAGCCCCTTCCCCGGGGATGCTTAAAAGTCACTATGCGCCAAACATTCCCCTTGTTCTCCACAGCCCGGAGGAAATGGCCGCCCTGCCGTTTTCCCCGGACGAAGGGTTTCTCTTTTTTTCCGGCAAAAATAGGGATCTGTGGCTGCAGAGGAACCACAGAGAAGGAACAGCTTGCTGTATCGCCCTTTCAAAAAAGGGCGATACAATGGAAGCGGCGGCAAATCTTTTTGATTGCCTCCACCGGTTGGATAACGCCGAGACTCTTCCGGAGGAAGGGTTCCCCTTTAGGGGACACCCAGGGCTCCGGCGCATCCACGCCGAGACCCTTCCGGAGGAAGGGCTCGGCGCCGCAGTGAACGACCGCCTCCGCCGGGCAGCAGCGTTAAGCTGAGACGGTACCGGCATTATCAGCCGCAAAAACGGGTGAAAACTGCCGAAAATGAAAAAAGGCGGTTTATGTGGGAATACTAAAATGGAGTGGTTGTCTTGGTCTCTTGGTACTCTGCGCCTGCCTGTTTTGGAATGGATGCAGCCCGTTAAAAAAACCTGCTAAAGCGGAGCCCTTGCCCCAGTCTGCGGCGCTTCCGCTGATCCTGGTTGGTCCGGGGCCGGATCCGTTCTGGTTTGAACTGGGTTCCAACTTTAGTGGAAACCGGGATTCCAGCTTTAGTGGCGATGGTCCGGTTCTTATCCCTTCTCCGTTCGAAGCTTCGCTTACTCCCTTTGTACCCTGGAGCCATGCCCGGCATATTACCGGGTTTTTACCCGGACCGGGTTCCGCCGGGGCGGAAAACGGTACGGCCCTCTTTGCGGCGGTAAACCGCAGCGGGATTCTGGTATTTGAAACACAGGAAAAAACAGGCGGTTCGGAAACGGCCCTTTACTATTATCCGGGGGGCCCCGTTTGGGAATTATACCAGGCTGCGGCGTTTTTCCGTTATGAGGAACGCCCCGCAGTTTTGCTGGCCGTTGAGGGGTATTTTTCCGTCACCCTGGAGCCGGCTCCCAATCCGGCGGTATGGTTCCTGGGAAACCGGGGGATTGGCCTTGAGGGGATTCGTATCCCCGCCCTGGACCTAAGCCGGGAAACTACCGCTCTGTTTCAGGGACGGGACGGCCGCTGGTACTTTAAGGATCTACCGCAGGGCAGGGATCCGGCCTGGTTCTGTGCCGGTTCTTTGTCCGGCCCGGGTCAACCCGTTACCGAGGCGGTATTTCTGGAAGCGGCGGTCCCGGCGGAGGAAACTTCGGCCCCTCCGCTTCTGGCCAGGGTTATGGCCGAGGCGGTCCGGCTGGCGGGTAAATCTTGCATTATTACGGCAGTTTCCCCGGAATTCCCTGCCCGGAAGCTTTTTCGAGCCAATCCAGCCGAAAATAAAACTGAAAACACCGAAGAAACGGCGGAACTTTCTGCCTGCTTCCGCCCGGCTGCCAAGGGAGTAGAGGGCCTGGCGGTACTTATTTTTCCCGATGGCCGGGGAATCTATGCACGCCAGGCAAATGGCGGTCCGGTAAGGAACGGCCATTTTTCCCTGCCCGCGGCCGGCGGCAGCTTCGTGGCCGGCGGCAGCTTCGCGGCCGGCGGCAGTTTCGCAGCCGGGGATGGCATTGTCTATACCGGGGCGGCCCTGGCGGGGGAACGGCTGGTTGTTTCCTGGGAAGAACAGTCCGGCTGGAACGTGGGCGCCGCCGGTTTTGTACTGCTGGAAATCTCCTCATAAATATGCTATTATATAGAGAGGCTAAATATGGAAAACACGATAAAAACCGAAATAAGGACCATCGCGGAAAAAAACCGTATTGTTAACCGGATAAGCGAAGAAATCCTTGAAAGGGACAGCTTTCTGCTCCTGGGACACAAGGATCCCGATACGGATTGTATCGCTTCCCTGGTAGCCTTTGCACTGCTTCTTAACAAATTCAACAAAGAAGTTACTATTTATCTGGCAGCCCCGGTAATGGCCCAGTTTAGTTATCTTTTGGCAATCTGTAAATACAATGGTATTGCTGTGGTTTACGGAAAACTGCCCAATGTTAAAAGTTTTTCCATGATAGCCGTTCTGGACACTCCCAAACCGGAAATGATCGCCCTTAACGATGAAATTGCTGCCCACATGAAGGATCCGGAAATCCGCACGATCGAGATTGATCACCACCTGGCGGCAGATGCCATTTATGCCGGGGACCAAGGCTACTGCCTGATTGCGGAAGCTTCCAGTACCTGTGAGTTAATCGGCTATTGCCTCTTAAAACTGGCAAAACAAAAAGCACGGTTCAAGAAGATAGACTTTTTTACCCGTAATCTGGCCCTGGCAATTCTTACCGGTATTGTGGGAGATTCCCAAATGGGCAAATATCTTAAAACCCGGCGGGAAAAATTCTACTACCGTATTTTTAGCGAAATTTTCGATCACCTCCTGGGAGAAAAAACCCTTAAAAACAGCAAAAACCTTTCTTCCATG
Organism: Spirochaetia bacterium; assembly: GCA_025997795.1. Classification (GTDB taxonomy): domain Bacteria; phylum Spirochaetota; class Spirochaetia; order Treponematales; family Breznakiellaceae; genus BNVB01. The sequence goes on from BNVB01000058.1 coordinate 3,965, forward strand.
GAAGCAGTTTTTGACGTAATCCAGAATTTTTCTGTTCAGGAAAAACATTGTTTTGAGGGGATCATGGCGCTTAAAGATACCCAAAAGACCATTCACTATATCTGTGTCGACAAAGCTAAATCGGCGGAATTTTTTAAGGCCTATGGAACGGAGCTTATTGTTAACATTTCCAAGGCCGCCGCGAATACCCTGGCAGAAGACTGCGGCAAACTTGGCCTGGTGGTGTATTACGACGATCCTTCCCTTTCGGATTTTATCCAATTCCGGCTCCGGCGCAGCGCCAAATTCCTTAATGCGGATCTGCGGACAATCCTTACGGGCCTAAAAATTGAAAATGGCGGCGGCCATCCGGGCGCCATCGGTTTTAGGGTAAAAAAGGACGAGGTAAAAAACATAAAAACCTACACCAGAGATATTGTTGATCTAATCGAAAAACTGGCCGGGGAAATAAACGCATGAAAAACACATCCTCCGGAAGGGTAATTCCCCTGCCGGAGAAGGGGCTGTTTTTTGCCCTCCTACTGATCTGCTTTGTGCTTCCTCTTACGGCCCAGGAAACAACTACTGAAAGCGCCGCCGAAGGCAGTGCGGACACGAGTACGAGCAGCGGTGCGGACACAAGCGGCAGTGCGAGTACGAGCAGCGGTGTGGACACAAGCAGTAGTGCGGACACAAGCAGTAGTGCGGACACAAGCAGTAGTGCGGACACAAACAGCAGTGCGAACACAAACAGCAGTGCGAACACAAACAGCAGTGCGAACACAAACAGCAGTGCAGGCACGAGCAGTAGTGCGGGTACAAGCAGCAGTGCGGGTACAAGCAGCAGTGCGAACACGAGCAGTAGTGCGGGTACAAGCAGCAGTGCGAACACGAGTAACAGTGCGGACACAAGCGGCGGCGAAAGCCAGGGCGGGTTTGGGACCATACGCGCTTTCCTGGGAACCCTTCACTGGTCGGTCCGGGGCAGTGTGCTTGTTTTTCCCGAAAAAAACGGCAACGCATCGGCCCCCATGCCCATACTTCCTTCTTTGGGCGGTACCGCTTCCTATACCATGAACGGGCTTATGTCCCTGGAAGCTTCACTGGATCTTTACGGAAATACCTACGATTACGATTATACTCTTGGCCGGGTGGTTCCTGCCAACGATGAATTCCGTACCGCCTTTGTTATCGGCGCTATCCTGGGTTTCCAGCCGGTATTCCGTTTTAAGCCCATGGGGGATAAATTTACCATCCGGGCCTATGGCGGGCTTAGTGTTGATTTACGCCTGGTGTTCCGGGCCTACGGCATCAAAAAAGACGAAAAACATACCAATTACAGCGGCTCCACAGGCCATACTATAGACGAAGCCCGGAAAGCAATTTCATCCTACTTCTGGGGCGGCGGCCGCTTTATTTTTCCCTTTATCGGCGCCGGCATGGACTTCCCGGTTATGGACGGCATTGCCCTGGGGTTTGATATCCGCTTGTGGTACCCCATCTGGCGGCTTTGGACCGGCGAAAAACTTCCCACGGTGGAAGGCCTCCGCTTTGGCGTGGGGTTCCGGGTAAGTTTTTTGTAAACGCCATTCGGCACTATCCGTGAACCTACACAGCGTCTCGTTTAATCTTCTTGGTAGTGGTCATCTCCATGGGATCAGTTAGTATGCTGACACGCTCTATCCGCTGATAGGGGAGGAGCCGCTGGTTTACCTCGCTGACAATGGCGTCCATGCGGGTTTTTACTGTTTCCGCTGTTGGTCCGGCGCTGTCTTCGGTCCACTTAAAGTCCGGGCTGGGATACACCAATGCCTCAATATGTTCGGAGCTGTCTTTTTTTCCTTCGGTATAACTCCGCACCAGTACCTGATCGATTTCTTCAAAGAGCTGGAATTCATTTTCAATTTCTTCGGGGTAGACATTTTTGCCCCCCTCGGTGACGATCATGTTTTTTGCCCGGCCGGTTAAATAGAGGTAATCTTCGTCATCCAGGTAGCCCAGGTCGCCGGTTTTAAGGTAACCGTCGGCGGTAAAGGCTTCTTTGGTTTCTTCGGGCATTTCAAAGTAGCCCTTCATTACCATGGGACCTTTGAGAATCACTTCTCCCACTCCACGTTCGTCGGGGTCGAGGATCTTCATGTCTACCCAGGGAACTACCCGGCCTACGCTGGTTTCCCGGTAACGTTCTATCGGGTTCAGGTTGATGATGGGGCTGGTTTCGGTAAGGCCGTAACCCTGGATAAAGTCAATGCCCATCTGGTTGTATTTCCTAAAAACACTGGGGGCCAGGGGGCCGCCGCCGCAGATACAGATACGCACGGTGGTAAGGCTTGCCTTGTCCAGAATAAAGCCGAACATCTTTTTACCGGGATTTACCCTAAAAACTTTTTTGATGATTCCCGATATGGCCATGAGGAACGAAATGATACCGTATACTATGGGGCCTTTTTCTTTAAGCCCCCGGAGTATTGATGCCAGTACTTTGTTAAAGAGCAGCGGCACCGCCAGGAACATGGTAATCTTTGCTTCTTTTAGATCCTTAAGGATAGCCTTGGTAACCATCCTTTTACCAAAGACTATTTCTGCCCCCACAGAAAGGCTTTCTATTAATACCGCCAGCATGGTATATGCGTGGTGTATGGGGAGCAGCGCATAAAAAACATCGGTATGGTAAATGTTCAGGTGGCCCTGGGCAAGGTAACAGTCGGAAACAAGGTTTTCGTGGGTCAGCATAACTCCCTTGGGGTTTCCCATGGTGCCGCTGGTAAAAAGGATTGCCGCCAGGTCGTCTCCGGCGGGGGCATCAATTTCTGCTTCGGGACCATCCAGATCGTACACATAGGTTCCAATCCCTTCTTTAAGGGACAATACCGCTTCAAGGGCGGTTCCCGCTTCTTGGGAACCGGCATAACGGCCGTGTTTTTCTTCGTCTACAAAAAGAATACGGGCCTTGGCAGTTTTTATGAGTAAATCGGTTTCTTCGGTTTTAAGCTGATAATCAATGGGGACCACCGTGGCGCCGGCAAAAAGAATTCCCATGTAGGCCGCAGTCCATTCGGGGGAATTTTTCCCCGTTACCGCCGCCTTGTCGCCTTTGCCAATACCCTTGCTGTGGAGCCACCGGGCAATGGCTTTTATTTTTACCAGTGATTCATTATAACTAAGGCTTATCCTTTCCGGCTCGTAAATGGTAAGACAGGGCCGTTCTCCATAACGATGACAGGTAATAACAAACATTTCCGGCAGAGTAGGCCATTGGCCGGTAAAGAATTTTCCCCGGTATTCGTCCAAAAATGCCCAGGGTTTCCGGCCCAGGGATCCCAACTGCTGCATAGTAAGCCTCCGTATAATTTGATCAAGCCGGAAAAAGCTGCACTTTACCCGGCGGAATTTCCTGCCATTTTATCGTCCATAAATCTGAGCCGGCGGGATAGATCCCGGGCAAGGTTCATTATCATAAGGGAAAAGGAATGAACATCGGCCTTGTAAATATCCCGCAGGGCCTTGTTGGAAATGGAAATAACCCGGGTGGGAACCAGGGCCTTGATAGTGGCCGCCGAAGGCATTACATCCAACACTTCCATTTCGCCAAAGGTATCTCCTTCGCCAAACTCAAGCAGGGGTACATCGTTCTTGCTTACCGCCACCCGGCCAATTTCGATAAAGCGAATTTTATCGTTGGGACTGCCCTCTGTAATAATAACGTCTCCGGACTCAAAGGATTCTTCTGACATAAAAGGAAGGATCTGTGTTATCTGATCCGCCAAAAGCCCCCCAAAAAGAGAATACTTTTGCAGCTTGTCAGGTTCAACCATAGCAGCCCCCTTTAAGTGTTAAACTTAAAGAACATTATTTTTTTTAAGTATTAAACTTAAAGAAAATGACATCCCCATCCTGGACAATATATTCCCTGCCTTCCACGCGGTACTTGCCCGCTTCCTTGATCTTTGCTTCTGTTCCATAAGTAAAGATATCGTCACAGCCGTAAACTTCGGCTTTGATAAAACCTTTTTCAAAATCCGTGTGGATTACTCCTGCGGCCTGAGGGGCCTTGTCTCCGGCACGGATGGTCCAGGCCCGGCATTCGTCGGTACCGGCGGTAAAAAAAGTCCGCAGTCCCAAAAGGTGGTAGGCGGCCCGGATAAGAGAAACCAGTCCCGATTCCTTAAGGCCCAGTTCTTCCAGAAAGGCTTTTTTTTCTTCCCGGTCGCTGATTCCCGCCAATTCGGCCTCGAACTTGCCGCAGATGGCCACCGTTTCGGTTCCCTCGGCGGCGGCCTGTTTTTTTACTATTTCCATGTAGGCCGCACCGGCTTTCCCGTCGCCGGTTCCGCCGCCGTCAGCCAGGGCCTTCATACCTTCTTCGTCAAGGTTACAGACATAAAGCTGGGGTTTCATGGTAATAAAGTGGCAGTCGTAAACGGCGGCTTTTTCGTCATCACTTAAGGGGGCGGCCCGGGCGGGTTTTCCGTCTTCCAAAAGGGGACTTATTTTTGCCAGGGCCGCGAGGACCGTTTCGGCGGCCTTTTTTTCTGAGGGAACCTTAAGGGTCCGTTCCGCCCGGTCCTTTCGTTTGGCCAGGGTATCCAGATCCGCCAGGGCCAGTTCTATGTTGATCGTTTCCATGTCCGAGGCCGGATCAATCTTGTTGTTTACATGGATAATGTCGGGGTTATCAAAACAGCGCACAACCTGGGCAATTACCCCTACTTCCCGGATATGGGAAAGGAACTGATTCCCCAGGCCCTCTCCCTTGCTGGCCCCTTTTACCAGCCCCGCTATGTCGACAAATTCCACCGCCGCCGGAATAGTCCGCTCGGGCTTAAAAAGGGCAGAAAGGCTGCCAAGCCGTTCGTCGGGAACATTAACGATGCCCACATTGGGATTTATGGTACAAAAGGGATAGTTCGCGGCTTCCGCCGGGGCGGAACTGAGGGCCGAAAAAATGGTGGATTTTCCCACATTGGGCAGCCCTACTATGCCGCAATTTAACGCCATGGTATCATCATATCCTTAAATGACAGCGCTGATCAACAGAATAATCGATTACTCTGCAGTAAACGGACCGGGCATACGGACAGTACTGGTATTCCAGGGCTGTAACTTCCGCTGCCGGTACTGCCATGTGCCTGATACCTTTGGGAACTGTAACGGCTGCGGCATCTGCGCCTACCATTGTCCGGCAAAGGCCCTGAAACTGGAAGTGCCGGGGCTGGCCCCCCAATGGATAGAAGAAAACTGCATCGACTGCGGCGCCTGCGTTAATGCCTGCCGCAAGGATTCTTCCCCCAAAATAAAGCGGATGAGTATTAAGGATGTGCTGGATCATATAATGGAACACCGCCGTCATATCCGGGGCATTACCTGTTCCGGCGGCGAATGTACCCTCCATGCTGAATTTATGACCGAGCTTTTTCCCGTTATCCGGCAGCAAAAACTTAACTGTCTTATCGAAACCAACGGTTCACTCAATTTTGAAAAACACAGCGGACTCCTGGACTGCTGTGATGGAGTGATGCTGGACATTAAGGCGGCGGATCCGGTGCGGCATCTGGAACTTACCGGGCGGGGCAACGAAGAGGTGCTGCAGAGTGCTGTTTTTTTGGCAAAACGGGGAAAACTACTGGAGGTACGGACCGTGGTAACCCGGGCAGATTACGGGGAGCGGGATACGGTGGAAAAGACCGCTGCCCTGCTCCGGCCCTATTTGGCAAAAAACCGCATTACCTACCGGCTTATCCCCTTCCGGGTTTTTGGGGTCCGCCGGGAATACCGCAGCCTGGGAACACCAGGTCAGACAAAACTGGAAGAACTGCGTTCTCTGGCCCTGGCGGAGGGATTTGTCAAAGTGCTCATTTCGTAGTCAGCGTGGACTTTTCACGCGTGGACCTTTCACGCGGGGACTTTTCACTTTCGGAAAAAAATAAAGTGTGATATAATTGAGCTGGTTCCAAAATCGGTTATTTTGTCACCAGCTCTTGCAGTTTTTCAGGCAAAAGCCTTACAAAACTGCGTATTTTATAGGTTGCAGTTCCAAAATCTGACATTTTGGAACTGCCTCGATCAGTTAGGCGGTCGCTCTGATTACCCGCCGGGGTGTAACAACCCAAACCAAAACAAGGAGTTTTTATGTCTTTAGGTTCTGCGGATCCGCAAAAATCTTTTAAGTATCTGGATATGGTTACCGCTTTTTTTGCAGCAATCCTGGTTACCAGCAATGTGGCTTCTTCGGCAAAAATTGTTGATTTAGGGTTTTCCGTATTTGGCGTGCCGATGGCCTTTGACGGCGGGACCCTGCTCTTTCCGCTGTCGTATGTATTTGGCGATATCCTTACAGAGGTCTACGGCTTCCGGGCATCCCGCCGGGTTATCTGGACGGGTTTTGCCTGCCTGGCGCTGTCGGCGCTGGTGTTTTTTGTCCTCCGGGCGCTGCCGCCGGATTCCTTTTGGGAAAACGGTATGTCCGGCGGTTTTACGGGCAGCGCCGCCTATGAGGCGATCCTTGGAGGCATGAGCAGCGGCGGCATAGTCCTTGCAAGCCTGGCGGGATACCTGGCGGGGGAATTCTCCAACTCCATAATCCTTTCCCGGATGAAGCTTTTTTTTAAGGGCCGCTTTCTCTGGATGCGTACCATAGGCAGTACCCTGGCAGGGGAACTTCTGGACAGCCTGGTCTTTGTGGGTGTCGCCAGCCTTACAGGGGTATTCGGCTGGGAACTCTTTCTTACCCTGGTACTGACCAACTATCTTTTTAAGTGCGCCCTGGAGGTCATCCTTACCCCGGCAACCTACCTGGCGGTGGGAACCCTAAAAAAAGCCGAAGGGATCGATGTGTACGATAGGGGAGTGAAGTACCGCCTGTTTTAAGGGCTGCTTAAGGAAAAAATGTTTTTAATTTTTTCCTTGCCGGGCAGACGGTAAATATCAAAATCAGCATCAATGCTAATGATCGTTTTTATACTGGTTTTTTCCGCAGCGATTATCAGTGTAGCATCCGCAAAATCCATAGGCCGGTCAGCGTATTTTTTTGTTAGCTCAATAATACGGCCTATGTCACTTTGGCTTATTTCTTCCAGGAGAATACCTCGGTTCATAACCCACTGGAGAAAATTGATTTGCGCATTAACGCTAAAATCCAACATATGGGTTACTTCCGTTAGAACTGCCAAAGTGCTGACAAAGCAGTACTGCCCGGATGAGATAAATTGTATTATTCTGGAATGGTACTTATCGTCCCGGTCAAAAAGGGCAATTAAGGGCCCTGCGTCAATTAGGACGGAATTTTGCACAGCGTTTTTCCTTTAGCCTTGTTTTATACTCAACCGAAAGATTGCCATTGCCGCTGCCATATTTACCAAAAAAGGGCTTTCCTGTTGTGTACGAATCAAAGGTTTCTTTTGGAAACCGGGGTTCCTCTGGAAACCGGAGTTCCTCATTGTTAAAAAACAGTTCCAGGGCATTTTTGATTAATTCAGCCTTTGGTTTGTTATTTGCTCTGGAAACAGCATCAAGCCGCTGTTCTATTTCCAAGGGTAAAAGAATTGAGGTCATATTACAAACTATATATTGATAAATCCTTGGCGTCAACCATTAAATTCACCTCCCGCTCTGGAAAGACCTCCCCGGTTTATGGTAAACTCATAAAAACGCAGGGCGTTTTTATGTTAGGAGGAAATTATGGCCTTTACGTTAAACAGTTATCCCGTGGTGTACCGGGCTAAATATACAAAAGCAGGCGGGTGGAAAGAAGAATTTCTGGAAAAGCCCCACAAAACCCCGGAAGAAGAGGCAGCCCTTTCTCCGCTTGATGCTGCGGTACTGGCGGATTCCCGGAATTTTTACAGCGATATGCCGCTGGTGAATTATACTACCCAGTACGGGTTGGGTTGTTTTGAGGGGGTTAAGGCGCTGCCCCAGAAATCGGGGGGTATGGCGATTTTCCGGCCGGGGGAAAACGCTAAGCGCTTTTACAATTCCATGGAAGGGCTTTTTATGCCCCCCTTCCCGGCGGAGACCTTTCTTAAGGGATTAACAGAAATGGTGCGCCGGAATGTACGGCTGGGTTTTTGCCCCGCCTACAAGGCCGAGTGGGAAAAAGATTCTTTTATGAATGCCGATTCCATGTACCTTAGGCCCTTTAGTTATGCCGAGGGGGGCATTGGGGTAAATCTTTCCTATGAACCCTGGGTGGTGATGATCGCCACGCCGGTCAGTGCCTACTTTACTGCGGGCAAATCCGATGCGGTGGTAACCGAACGGATCCGGGCTACCCCCAAGGGAACGGGCTGGATTAAGGCGGACTCCAATTATGTAATTGCCGCCCTGGCCAAACACGAAGCGGCGGCGGCGGGTTACATGGAATGTGTATTCCTTGACTCCCGGGAACGCAAGTACCTTGAAGAAGGATCCTCCTGTAATATTTTCTTTTATCTTAAATCCGGCGAACTGGTAACCCCCGAACTGGGAGATACCATACTGCCCGGCATTACCCGGTTAAGCCTTATTGAGCTGGCCCGGGACCGGGGGGTCAAGGTAACTGAACGGAAGATAACCATTGACGAAGTTCTTTCGGAAGCAAAGGAATGTTTTGTCAGCGGAACCGCCGCCGGGGCAGCGCCTATTTCGTCCCTGACGTACAACGGGAAAAAAGTCACCTTTACCTATCCCGGTGAATTGGGAACAGAACTCCAAAAAACCCTGAAAGGAATTCAGTATGGTACCCTGCCGGATACCAAGGGCTGGATGGTCACCGTATAACCGTGACCGATTGTTTAACGGCGGCACTTTGACTCGTTGTAAGCTTAAAGCATTTTTTGTTGTATGTACTCTGGCGGCTATTCCGCTCTGCGCCCAGGAAGAAATACCGGGTACAACGGTATTTCTTTCCGGACCAATCACTTCTATAGAAGTGATTGGCCTTAAGCGGACTAAACCCCATGTTGCCCGGTATCCTTTGGAACAATTCCTGGGCAGGGAAGGGGCGGACCTCAACCTGAACGAAGTGGAAGCGGCGGTGCGGAATACGGGGATTCTGGAACCGGTTCTGGTAGAACTGGCAAAGGCTGCGGATTCCGGGGCGGATGGGGGCCTGGCCCTTAGGGTTACGGTGGAAGAAAAATGGTCAATTTTCCCCGTACCGCTGGTGATGGCCGGATCCGGTGAAACAAGTTTTGGCCTTTTCCTGGCGGATACCAATGCATTTGGCCTGCGGGATCAGGCGGTTTTGGGGGGAATCTACGGATCATCGGGCTGGAGGGCGATGGCCATGTACAACCTGACGGCGGACCGCCGGGGCCTCCCGGACTTTACAAGTCTGGTGATGTACAACCGCCGGGAACGGAAAGACAGCGACCGGGAAAAGCGGATTTACCGCCAGTATACGGCGGACGAACTGCGCCTATCCCTGGGACTCCAGTATCCTTTTACCCGGCATTTGAGCGGATCGATCACCACTTCGTTTACCTCCATTTCGCTGGCCCGGAACGATCCGCCCCAGGTTTCAACTTTAGTGGAAATTCCCGAAAGGGGAGCCAAACTGCTGGCTCTGGGCCCGGTTTTAACGCTGCGGTACAGCACTTGGGATGGTTTTCTGCTTTCCCAGCAGAGCCTTTCGCTCAGATACAGCTATTCCTTTGCTCTGGAAGGGACTTCCCTTCAAACGGTGGAATTCCAGGGGGTCTATGAACAATCCCTGACGCCGGGTTTCCGGCTTTTTGTGCGGAGCGGGGCGCTTTGGAAAACCGGGGAGGATCCGCTTATGGAAGAGGGCCCCCAAAAGGCCCAGGTGGATATTCTTCCCCGGCAGTTTTCTGCCCGGCAGTATGCGGGTTTTTCTGCAGGGCTGGAAAAGTACCTTTTTAAGGCAAAATATGGAACTCTTTCTGTCCTTGGCGCCTGGCAGGGCGTTTTTTCCCGGGGGCCAATCTCCGGCACTGAATTTGATCATGGCCCTTCCGGGGGAATCCGCTTTTACTTAAGCCGCCTGGCCCTTCCGGCGCTGGGGGCAGGAGTGGCGTACAATATGAATTCCGGCCTTTTTCAGTTTACTTTTAGCCTGGGGATGGGATTTTAACCCAGGATTTTCTTGACAAAACCTCAAAATATGTCAATAGTATAGGTAGTAAACAGCAAACAAAAACTTTTGATCTATGGAGGATGTATGATGAAGAAACTAACCGCGGTTACGGTGCTTTTACTTGTTCTGGGCGCTGCCGTTTTTGCCGAAGATGCCAAAGTTATGCCGATGATGGTAGGCCGGGTTTATGCTGCCCCCACCTATGCCTTTGCTTTGGGCGCGTATGACAAAGATGGAACGTATAAAAAATTTCCCAGCGGATCGGTTAAGGTTTTTAATTTAGGTTTTGCCGTTGAATATGGGGTAATTGACTGGATTACCGCCGCCGTTCAGTGGGCGCCGGGCTGGACCGTTTGGTCTGATCTGGAAGCGGTTTCCGGAAGAAAGGATTCCAATACCAATGGTGTAGCGGACCTTTTTGTGGGGGCCAAGATCCAGCTTGTAGGTGAAAAAGCGCCGGTAAAAACCCCCATGTTCCGCCTTTCCATAGCCCCGGGGGTAATTATTCCCCTGCCGGGTCCCGATTTTGCGAAAGAAACAACAAAGGCGCCTAGTGAAAAAGCGACATTACAGTCAATGGACAACCATGCCTTTGCCGCCGGAGCCCGGGTTTACTTTGACTGGATTATCAACAAATCCTTCTTTATTAACCTGTATAATGAAACGCTTTTTTATCCCATAGCGCAGGATTTGGCAAAAGCCGGACCGGACTTAGCTATAATGAAGATCAGGACCCCGTTCACCAATGCCACAGGAGAAGTGAAGTATAAATACAAACTGACCTTTGAGCTGGAACCGGTATATACCATGGCCATTGCCGATGGTATCAGTTTTTCTGCGGGGCTTCCGGTGAACTTCAAGTATGTACCCGCCTATGATTATTCCATTAGTAGCGGTACTGGCAGCGCGCTAATGGATGCGGCGGCACTTACCACGTTTAAGACCAATTTTGCCCGCCTGGACCCCGCACTTACACTTAGTGTAAAACCCAATGTGTCGGTGTTTTTTACCAAGACACCCCTGCCCTTGGAATTCAAGCTCCAGTATGGGCTTCCTGTTTGGGGCAAGAATGTTGGTGCGGCCCAGCACCAGGTAACCCTGCAGATTAAAGCGTACTTTGCTATTCCCAAGTCCAAGTAACAATCAGCTTTAATCGTAACGTTTGCTTTTGGCAAACGTTACGCGGGCAAATGTATGCAAAAAAAAAGCGGTTCTGTGTTTACAGAACCGCTTTTTTCATGTGCCGGGATATCAGGCGGGTCTAGAATTCCAGGTGCAGGTTATCAAAAATTCCCCGTGTTCCAGGGGGGCCTTCCAGAATATAATCAAAATAGGGCAGCATGGGGTGTTCGTTATCATGCCTCCGGGCTTCTTCCCACAATTTATGTTTTTCTGAATCCGGCAAAGAGGCAAGGAAAACACCGTTCAGCATCATGCGGTATAAATTTTCGACACTTCGTTTGTTCATGGGAATCCTCCAGTTTTATTTTTTATATATCGGTAGTTTAGCGCCCGGGCTTGAGGGGGTATTCCTATGAAGCTTTT
>BNVB01000059.1 GCA_025997795.1 Spirochaetia bacterium
CCTTTTTTGCCATTATGCTCTGGTCAAAAACCAGGGATGTGGCCTGGATGCTCATGGTAATTGGGACCATTGCCGCCTATGTGGAAACGGTTTATTCCATTTTGGACCTGTTTGGCATTACCGGGGTTCAGCTTTCCATTGGTTCTGTCCCGGCGGCGGCAATTCTGCTTCCCAACCTTAGGACGGGTTTTTTTATTGCCGCCTTTGTGGTCATGGTGGTCCGTAAACTCCGCCGTAAATGAGGCCGGTTTGGCCGCCAGGGGTTGACACTTTTTTGTTTTTCGGGGTATATTGTACCCCCTAAGTTATGTTAGGTTTATTTTGTACTTTGATTTTGAATAGAAGGTTACGAGATGGAAACGGTATTTGTTAAACCCGCCAAGCTTGAACGGAAGTGGTTTGTTATTGATGCGGAAGGCAAGGTTCTGGGCCGGGTGGCTGCCAGGGCGGCTTCTATTGTCCGGGGCAAGGAAAAGGCTATTTTTGCCCCCCACCAGGAAATGGGCGATTTTGTGGTCATTATCAATGCTGATAAGGCCGCGGTAACAGGCCGTAAGCCCTCCCAGAAGCTGTACTACCACCATACCGGTTATGTGGGAGGGCTTAAAAAACTTACCCACGAAAAGCTGTCCGTCAGGCACCCCGCTGCCCCCATGGAACTGGCAGTAAAAGGTATGCTTCCCAAGGGCCCCCTGGGCAGGAAGCTTTTTAAGAATGTCAAGGTATATGCGGGGTCCCAGCATCCCCATGCGGCCCAAAACCCCCAGTTAATTAATCTGTAAGAGGTAGTTTGTGATAAAGAATCTTGGAATTGGTACCGGCAGAAGAAAAACCTCGGTTGCCCGTGTTTATGTCAGGGACGGAGCGGGAAAAATTATTATCAACGGTAAAGAACTGGTTCAGTACTTTCCCCAGGGTGAACATGCCATGATGGTCCGCCAGCCCCTAATGATTACCGCCAGCGAAAACAAGTTTGACGTGTTAATCAACGTTTACGGCGGTGGTTCCAACGGTCAGGCCGGAGCCTGCCGCCACGGCCTTGCCCGGGCCCTTTGCCAGGTGGATCAGGGTAATGCCCTTTCCCTGCGGAATAACGGCTTCCTTACCCGGGACCCCCGGATGGTGGAACGGAAAAAATACGGCCAGCGGGGCGCCCGGCGGCGCTTCCAGTTTAGTAAACGGTAGGATTGGAAGATACCATAAAATCGGTCGAATATGACCGGGATATCATTGTTGTACACATAACTAACGGTTTGACCATAAAAATAGGCAGCGCCTATCTGCCTCCGGAATTCCCGGAGGCTTTTTTTCACCCCGGCGCCGTTATTGAAGAAAAAACCGAAACTGCCCTTAACCATGCCGCCGCCTGCCTGACTGCAGAAAAGGCGGCCCTGCGGCTTATAAGCCGCGGTGAACAGTACCAGGCCGGGCTGGAACGGAAGCTTGCCTTGCGCAAGCACCACCCGGAAGCTATCCGGGTAGTGCTTGACCGTTTGACCGCCCTTAATCTGGTAAACGACCGCCGTTATGCGGAACTGTGGCTTAAATACCGCCTGGGCCGGAACAGCCGGGGTTCCAGCTTTAGCGGAAACCGGGGTTCCTCTGGAAACCGGGGGCCCCGGTTCCTGGGTATGCAGCTTAGAGCAAAGGGAATAAACCGGGAATGTGCCGAAGCGGCCCTGGAGGCGGTCTTTACGCCCGATGCCGAGGCGGCTCTCCTGGAACGCTGTGTAAAGAAGTTTGGGCCGGGAACCGGATCTGGAAGTTCCCCTAAGGGCAGAACCCGCAGATCGGAACTAACGTATTTTCTTAAAACCCAGGGCTTTTCTGCGGAGGCCATAACACGGTATCTTGAACAAGAGGATGTGGAGTAGTATATGTCAAAAAAAATCTTTTTGGTTTTTGTTTTTGTCCTCTTTACCGCTCTTTCCTTTGGCCAAATCTACCGTTGTGAAGGGGAAGGAAAAAGCGGGCCCGTCACCGTTTCGCTCCATTTTGTGGAATATGCCGATTACCGGTATTTGCTGCTTATTGACGGCGTAAGTGTTTTTCTGGATGAAGAAAATATTACCCGCCTGCAGGCAGTGCTGGAAAAATTCAGCACCTGGGAAAGCATCGCTGCCGAAGGGCAGGTAACGCTGACAAAAACCATCGATTCAATCACCTTTGCCAGCTTCCATTACAGCCACACGTTTTTTAAGGAACCCGTTGTTTTTTACTTTGTCTTTACCGGCAGTACAGAAACCGCCGAGTTAGATAACCCGACCCGGTATTTTCTTTTTGTCGATACCACCCTGGACAGGATTCTCCCCTTCCGCCTTTCTTCACAAACCGCCGCGGAATTTCTGGAAGCGCTTTCTCCGGAAAAACTTGCCGCTTCCTGGGAAAGTTACCGGCAGCAAAAAGCCCTGGAAGCATTGTTTAATTAGCGGATTTGGCTGATTAGCGGATTTGGCTTGACTGATTTACATAAAATCTGTCGTTAGAACTGTGACCGCTTTTTAGGCTGGGACCTTTTGTTTGAGGCTAAGCTGAAAACCCAGATTGTCCAGTACCTTAGCAACGGTGGAAAACGATGGGTTCCCTTCTGTCGACAGCGAGCGGTAAAGGCTTTCACGGGCCAGATTTACGTCTTTCGCTATCTGGGCCATGCCTTTTGACCGGGCAATGTCGCCAAGCACAGCAAGCAAGAGGGCCGTGTCATTTTCCTCAAGGGCGGCCTCAAGAATGCCAAACACGTCTTCTTGGGTGTTGATGTGCTTCGCTAAATCCCATTTTGTGGTTTTAAGCATTTTTGTGACGCACTATGTCAATCCGGTATTTTGCTCGGTTATCAGTCAGTTTCAGAAACCATTTTTTGTAGACTTCTGTTTCCCGTATTTCTTTCACAGTTTCATTGTAACTTATATGTTACAAGTTGTCAAGAAGTTTTACAGAACATTACAGCGGCCGACGGGAGTCGAACCCGCGTCACGAGCTTGGGAAGCTCGGGTAATACCGTTATACGACAGCCGCACCGTGGCGCAAAACGCGCACTTGACTCATGGTAGCGTTTTATATAAATTTAGTCTATACTTAAAAGAATGGACTCCGCAGAAAAGCCACTTATTGTACAAAGCGATCGTACCCTGCTCCTGGACGTTCACGCTCCAGGAGCGGAGGATGCCAGAGCGGCGATACTGCCCTTTGCAGAATTGGAAAAATCACCCGAACATATTCATACCTACCGCATTACGCCCCTTTCGCTGTGGAATGCCGCCAGTGCGGGCCTTAAACCACAGGATGTGGTTACGGCCCTTGCAACCTACAGCCGCTACGAAGTGCCTGCGGGGATCAGCGCCGGTTTTGCCGACACCATGGCCCGGTATGGCAAGATACGGCTCCGGTCCAGCTCTACGGAAGAAACAGAACTTATCCTTTTTGCAGAAGACGAGCTGGTGGAAAAAGAAATTGCCGCTGCCAAATCTCTGGGGGAATACCTTGTTAAAGCCGAAAAGGGTTTTACCCTTAAACTTACCAACCGGGGAACGGTAAAACAGGAACTTATTAAACTGGGCTGGCCCGTTCAGGATGAAGCTTCCCTGCGGGAAGGAGAAGCCCTGGAACTCGGCTTGCGGGAAATTCTGCCGGGTCCGCCGGGTAAAGATTCGGCCCATTCCCAATTCGGCGACAGCAGTAAAGGCGAACGGCGGCCCTTTGTTCTGCGGGATTATCAGGTAGAGGCGGTCCGCTCTGTATTGGGCCAGGGCGGGCCGGGAACGGGTTTTGGCGTAGTGGTCCTTCCCTGCGGAGCGGGGAAAACCATCGTTGGCATGGCGGTAATGGCACAGCTAAAAACCAATACGCTGATCCTTTCTGCCAATGTCGCAGCGGTTCACCAGTGGATCGACGAACTACTGGACAAAACTACCCTGCGCCCGGATCAAATTGCCGAGTATTCCGGGGATTCCAAGTCGGTGGCGCCGGTCACCATCGCTACCTACCAGATCCTAACTTGGCGGCCCGACAAGTCCGGGGACTTTCCCCACTTTGCGCTTTTCCGCCAATACCCCTGGGGGCTTATCATTTATGATGAAGTACATCTGCTTCCCGCGCCGGTTTTCCGGGTAACGGCGGAACTCCAGGCGGTCAGACGGCTGGGGCTTACCGCCACCCTGGTCCGGGAAGACGGTGCGGAAGATGCAGTGTTCAGCCTGGTTGGGCCAAAACGGTACGATGTACCCTGGAAGGATCTGGAGCGGAAGGGATGGATAGCCGAAGCCCTCTGTGTGGAAGTCCGGCTGGATTTACTGGACAAACTAAAAATTCCCTATGCGGTGGCGGGTAAACGGGAAAAGTACCGTATTGCTGCAGAAAATCCCCTTAAAGAAGAAGCGGCCCTGGAACTTATCGAAAACCATCCGGGAGATCATATCCTTGTTATTGGCCAGTATATCTCCCAGCTTGAATCAATCGCTGCGCGTCTTAAGGCTCCCCTGGTAACCGGAAAAACGCCCAACGCCGAACGGGAAAAAATTTACACAGCCTTCAAGAAAGGGGAAATTCCCGTCATGGTTGTTTCCAAGGTTGCCAACTTTGCCCTGGATCTTCCCGACGCTTCCATGGCGGTTCAAATCTCCGGATCCTTTGGGTCCCGGCAGGAAGAAGCACAGCGGCTTGGCCGGATCCTTCGGCCTAAAGAAAATAACAATTCATATTTTTATACCATTGTATCCCGATCTACCGTAGAAGAGGATTTTGCCGCCAACCGGCAAAAGTTCCTTGCCGAGCAGGGTTACCGTTACTCCATTCAGCATTGGGAGGCCACTTGAGATCACCATTCCGCACCGTTTCGTTTTGGCATTCCGCCTTGATGACCCTTCCGGACGATACGTTTTTTGAACTTATGCGCAGCGTTCTTGGCACGGTTAAAACACCCTTTAACAAACAAAATCTGGTGGAAGAACTTTCCCGTTTTATCGCCCGGCCGGATATTCAGGAAACCATAGCAGACTACATCGACGAACGGGACAGGCGGATCATCGCAGCCATCGCCCTTTTGGAAGAGCCGCTGCCGGGGGAACTGGAAAGTTTTTTTACCGGGGAGTATTCCTATGTCGAACTGCAAAGTATTCTGGTTAATCTGGAGGAACGGCTTATTATTTACCGTTTCCGGGACGAGGAAGAACGGAAGGGACTGCGGATTGCCCTGAACCCCCGGCTGGAAAACATTCTGGCCAAAGCGGCGGCGGATACGGAAATACTTTTTCCGTCCCTTGAATATACCATGCCGGAAACTACCGGGTTAAACGAAGGGATGAACAGCAAAACCCTGGCGGCGCTCTTTGCGTTTCTCCAGAACGGCGCTGTTCTTGTCCGGGGCGAAGGGGAACTGTCTTTTCGCAAAAAGACGGTGGAAGAAGGCCGCCGGCTTTTTCCCGGTATTGATCTGGAAGCTGCCGCAGGGGGCCTTTTGTGTTTGGGTCTTTTGGTACAGGACGGAGAAAGTTTTACCCCCGACGAAACAAAACTGAAAGCCTTTAAGGCCCTTGACCCCCAGGACCGGCTGGAATATCTTGCGGGGGGGTATGGCCCTTTTTCTGAGGCGGGGACTTTCCGGCCGGGGGCTGCTCCGGGTTATCGTGTCTCTTATTCACGCTTTGGCGGGACAGGCCGCCCAATCGGGCCCTGCGGAAAAAAACGGCGGCCCGGTACGGGTTCTTCCCGAAGCTACGATAATCAAACTGGCGGAACTGCTTCGGCGCAAGGAAGAAAACGGCTGGGGTTTCCCCCTCGATCCTAACGGCGGTTTGCCGCCCACGCCGGCGCTGCTCCATGTTCTGGTGATGGCGGGAATTTTTACCGTCGTAGAGATTGACGGTTTACCCTGTTACTGCCCTGCCGCTTCGCTTTCCGGCTTTAGTGGAAACCGGGGTTCCGGCGGAAAAGACCCGGTACGGAACGGGCCGCTTATCGCCATGGATTCGGGATTTTCCTGCATCCTCTATCCGGAGATTGGTTTTGCCGATGCCCTGGATCTTTCGGCTTTTTCCACCGTGGAAGAAACCGGCACGGCCCTGCGGTTTACCCTTTCCCGGGATTCGGTTGTCCGGGGTTTTAACCGTGGTTATGGTGCGGAATTTCTCTGGCAGCTCCTGGACCGCCTTTCCGGCGGCCGCGCTCCGGATTCCCTAAAGTGGAACCTGAACGATTGGGAAAAACGCTGGCGGGAAGTATCGCTTTTAGAGGGAACAATCCTTACGCTGGGCAGTGACCGGACTTATCTGGCAGAGACGGGGCCGCTTGTCCCGGTGGTAAGGCAAACCCTTTCGCCGGGAGTATACCTGCTTTCCGTTACCGCTCTTGAAGCGGCGGACTTGCTCCGTAATGCCGGAGTGGACATTGTGGCCCAGCCCCGCTGGACGGCCCAGGGGGCCGGCGAAAACCGCGGCCCCTCCGGCTTAACACCGTTAAACGCGGGCCAGGCCTTTCCGCCCCTGGGCGAAACACCGGCGGAACCAGTCCCGGAAACGGCGGATAAAACACCGGCGGATAAAACGCCGCGGAAAAAAACAAAAAAAACCGAAGCGGAACGGACAGACAAGGCCGGGGCGATCAAGGAAAAGTTCCGCACCGTACTGGCGGATATGAAGATTACCCGGCAGGAACAGGAAGAACTGGAAGCCAGGATAGATCGCCGTGTGGTGGTCAGCGATACCCAGCTTAAGGATGCCTCGGTACGTTACGAAAAACTGGAAGCCCGTTCTCTGGACTATGTGGGCAAAACCGGACTTGTACGGCAGGCCATTGCCTCCGGCGCTCTTTTGGAAATTACCAGCCTGGGAAAAGACGAACGTAAGATCCTGGGCACTCCCGAAAGCCTTGATAAAAAAGGAGGCGAAATGGTTCTTACCATAAAACCCAGAGAGGGGGGAGAACTGGTTAAAGTATCGCTGGGAAAAATCAGCCTGGTAAGGCGGATAAAACAATCAATCTTTGGAGTTTAATATGCCATTGCTTCCTTTTTCAAATCAAACGGCGGAGGCCAGTCAGGATAAACTGGCGGTACTTATTGACGCCGATAACACCCAGGCGGTGATCATCGAAGGGCTTCTGGCAGAAGTGGCCAAGTACGGCGTGGCCAGCGTTAAACGGATCTACGGCGACTGGACCAGTACCAACCTGCGATCCTGGAAAGACAAGCTGCTGGATTTTGCCATTCAGCCCATCCAGCAGTTTTCGTATACCACCGGAAAAAATGCCACCGACTCGGCGATGATCATTGATGCCATGGATCTGCTCTACAGCGAAAAACTCGACGGTTTCTGCATCGTGTCCAGCGATTCCGATTTTACCCGCCTGGCATCGCGCCTGCGGGAAAGCGGCCGCCGGGTTTATGGCTTTGGCGAAAAGAAAACCCCCCGGGCCTTTGTTTCTGTCTGCGATAAATTTATTTATACAGAGATACTCCGGGACCGGGAAGATGATGAAGACGATACCGCCGCTTCCGGCGCGCCTGCGGCAAAAACCCGCAAGGACTTTAAGGGCGACAGACGGCTCCTCAAACTGCTCCGGGATACGGTGGAAGACCTGGCCGACGATTCAGGCTGGGCTTACCTGGGCGGCGTGGGCCAGAAGATCACCCTCCGGTCCAGCGAGTTTGATCCCCGTAACTACGGCTTCCGCAAACTGGCGGATCTGTTCCGGGCCATTCCCCAGTTTGAAACCGAAGAACGGCCCCAGGAAAACGGTACCGGACGGCAGGTGTATATACGGTGGAAACGGCGGGCGCGGTAGTATGAAACGCAATATGTCCGAAACAATCAAGCATGAATTAAAGACAATCACTAACGCCATAACTGCCAATACAGAAGCTGTGGCAATTTATCTATTTGGTTCTTTTGCATATGGACAACCGCATAAGGACAGCGACCTTGATATTTACACCGTTATTCCTGACGCAGATGTAGATACATTGGTATTAGGTGGAAAAATACAAACCGATTTATACAAAAAAATAAATACGCCGCTTGATTTGTTAATTGGAAAACAAAGTTCATTTGATCGGCGAAAGAAAATGTTGACACTTGAAAATATAATTGAAGAACGGGGCATAAAACTTTATGGAAATTGAAACTGAATGGTTTTATTTAGCTGATGCAGATATTGATAGCGCAAAACTTCTTAAAGAAATGAGACCGCAGTACCGCGAAATAATCTGCTATCATTGCGAACAGGCAGCCGAAAAATATCTCAAGGGATTTTTGCAAGCACATGAAATTATGCCGCCGCAAATACATGCACTTGTAAAACTATGCGCTATGTGTGCAGAAATAGACGACCGTTTTAACAACATTACAAATGAATGTGGTTATCTTACGCAATTTGGCACACAACCGCGTTATCCACAAGAAATTCATGTTACAGAATATAACATGACTAAAGCACTTACAGATACAGAAACAGTAAGCCGGTTGGAACCATTACTTGAATTACGCAAAAAATTGGTTGAAGTACAAAATGGAGAGAGAAATGTTGAAAACAAATAGATTTTTTGGCCTATAGTGATGCCCGCCGTGCCGCTGTCGGGGAAAACGGCAAGATGGCGTATTCCGGCAATCTGGAATAGTGGGCGCAAAGGCGCAGTAATGCGCCTTTGCCGATTCACAGGTTAGGGGCGGCGCCGGTGGTCCCGCGCGTTTCAAGCGCTATGCGCATGAATCAGTCCCCAGTACATTTTACGATATTTTTGATAGAATGTATTGATTCAAGGAAACTCCTTCTTCGGCTGATTTTATTACCAGTTTTTTATGTATTTCCGATGGGACTCTTAAGGTTAAATTTCCCTTGAATTTTTTTAACCCAAATGGTTCAGGAATTAATTCATTTTCCTCCTTCATCCATTTTATACTTTCAGTAACTACTTTCTCAATTTCCAACAACGCTTTTCCCGCCGTGTTCCCATGTGCCATCAAAGATGGAAATTCCAGACATCGGGCAATATGAACCTTATCATCTTCCGACCATTCAACCCTATAGGTATATTTTTCGATTATGCTATTTTTTTTCATGTTCTACCGTCAGAATTGCGTGAGGATCTATATCGGCGGATGCTTCTAAAATTCTAGCGATTAAGCCAGCCGTGTCCATATTCTTTTTCCGCTTCGGCCAGGTTGCATCCAGTTTTTAGTAGTATCTCCGCGCCAAAGCGTTTTTTTGCCCATTTTGCCATATATGGCGGTATGGGTATTGTTTTGTGCAATTTTGCGGCTTCCTCAAATTTACCTTGTTTTTCCAGTTCTATGACTTTCATGTTAAGAGCCAGCTTTTCGTGCAGGGTCATGGTTTGTGGCATGCCGTTTGTTGGCGGACTGACAGGTATCTCAACGGTTTGCTCTATGGTCATACGGTGAATATAACATGAGAGCGGCCAGAAAACAAGGATTTTACCTTTTCACAAGGAAATTTCCCCGTTAGGTTTGCTTTTTTGTGATAAGTGGGGTATACTATTGTATTATATTGTAGATATCAGCCAAAAGTGGGAAAAAGCTGCTAGGCTATGGAGGAATAAATGATTGGAAACAGCCAAAAAATGCTTGCCGGGGCGGTACTTTTTGCCCTTATGGTAACCCTGTCCGCGTGTTTTTCCCCCTATTCCGGAAAGGGTGAAACGACCCTTACGCTGAATCTGGGCGGGGGAGGCAGGCAGGTGATATCGTCCGAGCCGGCTGATCTTGATAATCTGAGGTATGAAGTTACCCTCTCCGGTCCCGGTGAGGAACAAAAAATAGAAGCCCGGGGAAGAACTAGCATAAGCGCTAAAGTTGTTCCCGGTACCTGGCAGGTAACAATCAAGGCCTATTATCAGATAGTAACCAACGCCTATAACGGCGAGCTTTTGTATGCATATTCCGGCGCTGAAGGAAATTCCGGCCCCCAAACGGTAGAAGTCGAGGCGAACGGTAATAACAACTATAGGATTCGTTTGTATCAGAATAAGGGCGTATTTATCTTCCCAAAGGAAGTTACGCTAGCCCAGACCGATAACCAGGAATTTCGCTGTTTTGTTATCGGTACCCTGGTGCCTAATACGGGTACCTATACGATTAACTGGTCGTTGGATGGCGAAAGCAGTTCAAGCACCACTATTGACGATACTAGCGGCGTTCTTGTGATTGGTTCGGACGAGACTGCCACCTTTACCGTTAGTGCAAACGTTGATTCGACTGATTACACCGATATGGCAACGGTAACCGTGGTAGTACCCTGAGGGTACAAAACGCCTTTGTGGTTAAAAAAGCGCTGTTTACCCCCCGGAACGAGGGGTGATAGTGAGGATAAAAAGGGAGAGCATAGAAACTGGTTATGCATAAATATATACTGCTCATTTTTTTAATGCTGACACCCCTTTTGGGCTGGTCCCAGACAGGCAGCGAAATAGAAACCCTGCTGGCGGCGCCAAAGCTTACGTATGCCCAGGCGGCCCGTTTTGTGCTGGAAGCTTCCGAAACGGTGGCAATTGACAACCCGGAAGAGGCTTTTCGTTTTGCCGCCGAACGCTTATGGCTTCCCAAAAACGCCGCCCCCGCCGGTACCGCCCGGCTTAATGGCATTTCCCTTCTTATTATGCAATCCTTTGGGTTAAAAGGGGGGCTCTTCTATTCGGCTTTTAAAAACCCCCACTTTGCCTACCGGGAGATGGTATACCGGGAGTTGATTCTGGGCAGGGCCGATCCGGACATGGCCGTTTCCGGCGATGACCTCCTTTTTATGGTAAACCGCCTTCTTGCTTTCCGGGAAGCCGAAGCGGAGGCCTCGGCAGTAACAGCCGCTAAAGCGGAGGCGGCAGCGGCAGAAGCAGCGGCCGCTAAAGCAGCGGCAACGGCGACGGCAACGGCGACGGCAGCAGCGGCTGAACGGGAACGGCTGAGGGCGGAGCGGGAAGCGCTGACAGCGGCAGAAGTAACGGCGGCAGAAGCGGCGGCAGCGGCTGAACGGGAACGGCTAAGGGTGGAGCGGGAAGCCCTGGCCCAGGAAATCAATACCCGCCTTAGTGCCGATAAGGTGATTGATACCACCGCCAGGGCCACCAACGAAGGAGTTACGATCAGCCTTTCCAACATTCAGTTCCTTGCCAATTCGGCGGAACTGCCGGAAAGTGAAAAGGCCAAACTCCGGGAAATTGCGGGAATCCTTAAAACCATGCCCGGCAGGCGGATCCTTGTATCGGGCCACACTGCCCAGGCGGGAACCGAAGCCGAACGGCAGCGGACCAGTCTGCTCCGGGCCCAGGCGGCGGCGGATTATCTTGTCTCCCAGGGCGCCCGGTCTTCCGGCGAAATAATCGTTCGTGGTTATGGTTCAGACCAGCCGCTGGCAAGTAACAGTACCGATGAAGGCAGGGCATTGAACCGCCGGGTGGAAATCACCATCCTGGAGGGTAATCAATGAAACTGCTAAAGGTTAAATTGGGATTGTTCCTGCTTTTACCGGCCCTGTCCCTTGGGGCGATGGATATGGGTTTGTTTGTGGATGGAACCGCCTCGCTTGAATCTCTGGGAAGCGGGAACGAAAACAGGTATGCCGTTTCCGGCACCCTCATTCCCTGGGTTTCTTCACCCCTCTTGGGCGAAAATGCTTTACTGTATGCGTC
This sequence comes from Spirochaetia bacterium, assembly GCA_025997795.1. Taxonomy (GTDB): domain Bacteria; phylum Spirochaetota; class Spirochaetia; order Treponematales; family Breznakiellaceae; genus BNVB01. The sequence goes on from BNVB01000059.1 coordinate 11,633, forward strand.
TGCGGGGCTTACCGCCGCTTACGAAAATAAAGAATTCACCCTGGTACCGGAACTTTTGCGTACCGAATTTACCTGGTTTTTTAATAACAAGGCCGGTGCGGAACTTAAAGCCGGGCGTATGCAGTATAGCGATCCCCTGGGTTTTATTGCCGCAGGTCTCTTTGACGGCGTTTCTTTTTCCATGGACTGGGGCAATGCCGAGGTATATGCCGGGGCCTGGTATACCGGGCTGCTCTACAAAAAAAACGCCAATATCACCATGACCGGTACTGAACTTCTTTCGTATGCGCTTCCGCTGGCCTATGATGATTTTTTTGATACCTACTTTGCACCCCGCCGAATGGTACTGGCCCTGGGTTACGAAAATCCAACCCTTACCGAACTTATCCGGCTTAAGCTTGCCCTCATTGCCCAATTCGATCTCAATGGCGAAGAAACACAGTACCACAGCCAGTACCTGGTTGGAAAGCTGTCCATTCCCCTGGGAAGGTTTTTTGTCGGCGAAGCGGGACTCTGTTTTGAAGCGGCACAAAATGCCGGTACAGCCAAGCTGGGCCTTGCCGGAGAACTGGGGCTGGGCTATTTTCTTCCCACCGCCATACAGGACAAAATTGCTCTTTTGGGCCGTTTTTCCAGCGGCACCGTGGAAGGCGCTCCCATTGGGACCTTTACTCCCATTACCACCGAATCCCAGGGAAAGATCCTTAAGGCAAAATTGTCGGGTCTTTCCATGATAAGCCTAACGTACACAGCCCGGCTCTTGGAAACCCTTTCGGTAACGGTGGAAAATTCCTATTTTGTACGGAGTGATCTGGCATCGTACCAGGGCTGGCCCGCCGGAAAAGAAGGCTATTTTTTGGGAGATGAATTAGCTGCAAGTCTCCTCTGGCGTCCTCTTTCGGATCTGCAAATCAATCTGGGGGGCGGTGTGTTTCTTCCCTCCCTGGGAAATGTTGCAAAAAATGAACCGGCCCGTTGGCGGATAGAACTGAGTGTATTACTGGCCTTGTATTAAATACCTGGACAAAGGAAGGACATGATGAACAGAACAAGCAACAAAAGCTTAATGATGGCAGTTTTGGTTTTACTGCTTTTTTGTACCGGCGGGGTTTTTGCACAATCCGCCAGTGTAAGCGGATCAACTGTAAACGGATCAATTAAAGAATTAAGCGGTAACGTAGAACTTAAGCGTTCCGGTTCGGCGGCCTTTGTTCCCGCCAAAGCGGGGGATACGGTAACCAGGGATACCATCGTTTCTACCGGATTCAAAAGCACCGCCCTTATTACCGTGGGCAGTGCCGTTATTACCGTAAAACCCCTTACCCAGTTAAGTTTTGCGGAAATAAGCTCCCAGACAGGAACGGAAACCCTGGATGTAAAACTCCAGGCCGGACGGGTACGGGTGGAGGTTCAGCCCCCGTCAGGAACCAGAGCTGCCATGACTGTCCGCAGTCCCAGCGCTACCGCTTCGGTCCGGGGAACCAGTTTTGAATTTGATACCCGCAACCTTACGGTAAACTCCGGAACCGTAGCGTTCCAGGGCAACAGGGGCGGTTTGATGCTTGTCAGCGCAGGTTCCACCAGCAGGGTGGATAACAATAGCAAAGCGGCAGATCCCTTAATGACCAATGCCGAAGCATTACTTCCTGCGGAAGTAAGTTCCGGCAAAAACCATGATGTAATCCCCGTGCATACGGTGGATATTTCCATCTCTGTAGAATTTATGTAAGGAACTAGTATGAGCATCTGGAAAAACACCCTCATAGGCCTGGCGGCGGCCGCTTTCTTTTCGCTTTTTTATATCATCGGGCTGTTTGGTCCCGCGGAAGATAAGATCTACGATCTGTTTCTCCGGTTCCGCTCCGGGCGGGAACGGATTAGCAATGTGGTTTTTCTTGATGTAGACGACGATGCCATTGCCTATAACGGCGTTTTTCCCTGGCCAAGGTCAGTTACCGCCGACGGTCTGCTTAGGCTCAAAGAATACGGCGCCCAGGCGGCGATCTTTGATATTGAATTTATCGACAAGGGGCCCGCAGGGGTCGATTCGGTATACCTTGATCAGGGGCTGCCCGCAGACTTTACCGGAAGTTTCGCAGAAATTTCCGGTAATGTATCGGCGCTGTTCAACGCTATTAACTCAGGCCGCCTTAATACTGCAGGGGCGTCCCGGTCCGCGGGGGAACTTCTGGAGCTTATCGGTACGGAACGGGAATACCTCTTAAACCGGGCCCGGAGTGTTGCCCGTGATAACGACGACTATTTATCCCGGGCTTCGGCGCTTTTTGGCAAAAGCTGGGCTACCCTTAACCTGCGAAGCGATCCCCTGTCGGACGAACAGGCCGAACGGCGTCCCATGGCGGAAGAATTGTTTTCGTATCCGGTCAATGTTTCCTCCTTTGCCCATGAAGGCCCCTTTGTTGATATTCTTCCGGCCCTCCCGTCTTTTGCCAGGGCGGCGGAGGGTGCGGGATTTACCAACGTTGATATCGACAGCGACGGAGTCAGACGGCGTATTTACCTGGCGCAAAAAATCTTTGATCACTGGTACCTCCAGCTTGCCTTTGCGCCGCTTATCCATGCGATGGGAAACCCGGAACTGTTTCTGTATCCCCGTAAAATGGTAATCCAGAGAGACAACACTAACATCACCATTCCCCTGGATACCCGGGGCAGGATGATGCTTGACTGGCCCCCCGAAGATTATCTTAACAGCTACGACCATATTTCTTTTTCGGTTTTTTCTGCCCTGGAAGAAAATGAAACCCAGATGAACCAGTATGTCCGGGCGCTTTCCACCTCGGCTATTCCCTACTTTGCCCAGTTTGACAGTGAATTGAACAGCGTACCCCTGGTCCTGTTACGGATTGAACGAAACATTGGCGAAGCTTCCCAGGCAAAAGCGCTGGCGCTGGAAAGTACCGGTGACCGCCCGGCGGCGGACGCCGCCTTTGACGACTATGTCCGTTACCGGGATGAAAACCGGGAGCTTATCCGGGAACTGGTAACCCTTGATCTGGGGGCCCGTGTGGCGGCGCTGGTTCCGTCCCTCTCGGCGGGAAATCCGGAAGCTGCCGCCATAAGCGAAGAAGCGGATTACATTACTGCTCTTTCAGGGTATCTTAAAACATCCCTGGAAGGATACAGTGTTTTTGAAGAACGGATAAAAACCATTAAAGACAAGTTTTGTATTTTAGGCCGGGTTGATACGGGAACCACCGATATTGGGGTTAATCCCTTCCACGGCGAGTATGTCAATGTAGGTACCCATGCGGTGGTACTGGATACGATTCTTTCCGGTTCTTTTATTAAGCCCCTTTCTCCGCTGTGGAGCATTGTACTTTCCCTCCTGGTACCGCTGTTCTTTTTTGTAAGCGCCCTGGAAATCCGGGGTAAAGCCTCGTCTCCCACGAAGCGGGCCATCATGGGTTTTGCCGCTGTTATTCTTATTGTTGCCGTAACAATACTGCTCTTCCGTTTTACCGGAATATTTCTGGGCCCCCTGGGTCCGGCGCTGGCCATGTTCAGCGCCGTTATTATCCGGGAGATTATTTCCTACCGGGGTTCTGAAAAAGAAAAACGCTTTTACCGCCGGGCCTTTGCCACCTACACAT
>BNVB01000060.1 GCA_025997795.1 Spirochaetia bacterium
TTGGGGCAGTACTGGTAGGCGAAAAGGCTGCGGATGTGTTTAAATCCGGCGACCACGGTTCCACCTTTGGCGGTAATCCCCTGGCCGCCGCTGCGGGAAACGCCGTATTGGACATGGTAACCGCCCCCGGTTTTATGGCAGAAATAACCCGGAAGGGGGCAAAGATCGCCGCCGCCCTGGAAAGCTGGAAACATAAACGGATTCAGGAAATTCGCTCCCGGGGGCTTTTAATTGGAATTGATCTGGATATCGAAGCATGGCCTTTGCTGGAAGCCTGTATCGCCAGGGCAGCAATTCCCAACACAGCGGGTCTATTGATCCTTGGCGCCGGGCCCAAAACACTGCGGTTTCTTCCGCCCTATACGGTAAGTGACGCAGAAATTGACGAAGCCCTGGAAATACTGCGGGAAGTGCTGGGGTAATCGTGCCCGCACTGGGGCAAACGTTTTACAAGTCCAGCGTATACATTTTGCTCTTCCTGCCGGAATTGTAGGTTTTTTTCCGTTCTTCCGGCAGGGCGGCAGGATCACTTTCCTTAAAGCCCAGAGTTTCAAACCAGTCCTGGGTTCTTGTGGTTAACACAAAAACCCGGCGCATTCCTTCCTTTGCGGCCCTGTTGATAAGAAAGCGGACGATGCGGCTTCCCAGGCCCATGTCGGCATAGGCGCTGTCCACGGCGATGGCGGCAATCTCCCCCGCAGTGGATCCCGGCGAATCTTCCCACTTGTGGAGGGCGGCGCAGGCATGGGCCCGGCCGTCGATGCCAAAAACATAGTAGTCTTTTTTCTTTTCTTGAATGTCTTCTTCACAACGGCGAACAAGAATTCCCTGCTGCATAAGGGGTTCCATAATCCGTAGTACATCCGGAATGTCTTCTGTTTTAAGCGGCCGGATCGCTTCGTATTCATCGGCATATATCATGGTGCCCGCACCGAGGTTGGAAAAAAGTTCCCGGAGTACCGCCCCTTCTTCCCGGCCGTCAATGATGTGTATCCGTTCAACCCCGGCCCTGGAGGCAGCCAGGGCCAGGCGCAGTTCCGCAGCGGCCTTTGCCGCTGCAGCAGTTTCCGCCTGGGCGGAATTCTGCATACCAGTCGTCTGGGCGCAATTCTGCGCCCAGACGGGAGTGTTCAGCGCCAGTACTGCCTCTGTTTCTTTGGGAGTAAGCTGTATGATCCTGCCGTTTTCGCCTGTTTCAATATCCGCGGGCAGTTTTAATCCTGCCGGAATCAGACCCGAAGCGCTGGCTCCCGGGTTAAGGACTGTACCGGAGGTAACAATAAAAAGCTTTACTGCACCCAGGGCGGAGGCGGCCGCCAGGGCGATCTCGTCGCTGGGTACATTGTAGGGTTTTCCCGAAGGACCCCAGCCTATGCAGGGCAGAATTGGCACCATTCCCAAATTAAGAATTTTCCCCATGGGCCCGGTAAGTATCTTTTCTGCCCTGCCGGTATTTTCCATGTCCCGGCCGCCGATTACCCCCAGACCCCGGGCCCGGACAAAATTCCCGATCACCGAATCGCAGTGGTTTGCCGAAAGCGCCGTCATAAACCGGGTGGCCACATGGAAGGCGGCCATTTCTACAAAGGGCATGGCCTGGGCGCTGGTAATCCGCAATGGCGCTGTGGTCGTATCTTCCGCTGCGGCACCTTCTGCCACGGCATTTTCTGCCGATGCCTGAGCATACCGGGAAACAATGCCGTATTCCAAAAGGACCGAGTCAATCCACTCCTTGGCGCCGGGCACGATTACCACCCTAAAGCCAGTCCGGGCCAGGAGAGCCAGATCCTTCATCAGCGAAGGAAAAGCCGGATCGGCGGTAACGGGAAAATCAACCTTAAACACCATGGTGGAGCCGGCAAAACGGCTTTGGTAGTGAAAAACTTCCCGCACCAGGTCCATTTCATTCATGGTGCGAGTATAGTACGAAAACCTGCATAAAATCCACTATATTTATAGTGGATCCATTCCTTGCCTTTTTCACTGTTTTTTGCGATATTTAAGTTAGCAAAATTCTCTTTCCAGGTGAAAAAATGCCAGAACAAAGTGTTGTACCCATAGACCAGCTATTGCCTCACAAACTGCCCCTGGTGGCTCTCATGGGCCGTCCCATTTTTCCGGGGATCTTTACCCCCATCATGATTGGGAACCCCCCGGATGTAAAGGTAATTGACGACGCTGTTTCCGGAGATGCCCTTATAGGCCTTGTAATGCTCCAGAACGAGACCGATAACCCGTCCATGGCGGATCTGTACCAGGTGGGAACCGCAGCAAAGATCGTCAAAAAAATCAACCTGCCCGACGGGGGGGTAAACATCTTCATTTCTACCCTCAAGCGTTTCCGGGTTAAAAAAACCCTCCATGCAACCGCACCCATTGTGGGGGCGGTGGAGTACCTGGATGACGAAGAGGACGATACCTCCGAGGTCAAAGCCCTGACCAGGGCGCTTATTGCGGAGATGAAACAGATTTCGGAGAATAACCCCCTCTTTTCCGAGGAAATGCGGCTTAACATGATCAACATTGATCATCCCGGCAAAATTGCCGACTTTATCGCCAGCATCCTTAACATCGAAAAGGCCGAACAGCAGAAGATCCTTGAGATGCTCAATGTCCGTAAGCGGATGGAACAGGTTCTGGTGTTTATCAAAAAAGAACAGGAACTGCTGCGGATTCAGAAAAAAATCCAGAAAGAAATTAACGAAAAGATTGAAAAATCCCAGCGGGATTATTTCTTAAAAGAAGAACTTAAGGCCATTAAAACTGAACTTGGAATGACCACCGATGCAAAAAGTTCCGAGTATCAGCGTTTTAAAGAAAAGATCGACAGTTTTAACTTTGAGGGTGAAATCAAGGAAACGGTGGAACAGGAGCTGGAAAAATTCAGCCTTATGGAACCCAATTCGGGGGAATTTACCGTTACCCGGAATTACCTGGATGTTATTGTTAACCTTCCCTGGAACGATCCGCCGGCGGAAAATTTTGACCTTAAATCCGCCCGGGAAATTCTTGAAGCGGATCACTATGGACTTAAGGATGTAAAAAACCGCATCGCCGAATACCTTGCGGTTCGTAAGCTTCGTTCTCCGGCGGAAAATACCGCCAACGGCAAAAACAGCAGCGGTAAGACTGCCCGGAGTCCGGGACGGAGTTTTGACAAGTATCCTATTGGTTCCATTATTTGTCTGGCGGGCCCGCCGGGGGTGGGAAAGACCAGCGTTGGCCGGTCCATTGCCCACGCTTTGGGAAAGCCCTTTTTCCGTTTTTCCGTGGGGGGCATGCGGGACGAGGCAGAAATCAAGGGTCACCGCCGGACCTATATCGGAGCTATGCCGGGGAAAATTATCCAGGGCCTCAAGATAACCAAAAGACGTGATCCGGTGTTTATGATCGACGAGATCGACAAGATGGGCATCAGTTACCAGGGGGACCCCGCATCGGCCCTGCTGGAAGTGCTGGACCCGGAACAGAATGGTTCCTTTAGGGATCATTACCTGGATCTGCCTTTTGACATTTCGCGGATCTTTTTTATTGTTACCGCCAATACCCTGGATACAATCCCCATGCCGCTTTTGGACCGCATGGAGATTATTGAACTGCCCGGTTATATTGACACAGAAAAACTGGAGATTGCCCGGCGTTACCTGGTGCCCAAAAGCCTGGAAAAAAACGGCCTTAAAAAAAGCCAGGTCAAATATACCAAAGACAGCCTCTTACACATTGCCAACGGTTATGCCAGGGAAGCGGGGGTACGGAATTTTGAAAAAAACCTTGACAAAATACACCGGAAACTGGCGATTCAGATTGTAGAGGCCGACGAGGCAGCGGCGGCGGCGAATGGAATGGATGCCGCGGCGAGTGGAATGGATGCCGCGGCGAGTGGAATGGATGCCGCGGCGAAATCTGCTAAAACGCCGGCGGAAAACGCGTGGCTTCCTCAATTTGCCATTGACAAAAAAACCATCGAAAAACATTTGGGTAAGCCGGTTTTCCCCGAAGATGTGGTAAAGAAAGCCGACAAACCCGGAATGTCGCTGGGGCTGGCCTGGACCAGCATGGGAGGCGATACCCTTATTATCGAGGCGGTGTCTTCCCCCGGCAAGGCGGGACTTACCCTGACAGGCAAGATGGGAGACACCATGAAGGAAAGCGCGTCCATCGCCATGACCGTAGCCAGGAAGGCGGGGGTGGAAAAATACGGCGTTGATCCCGAATGGTTTGAAAAAAATCAAATCCACCTCCATATCCCCGAAGGGGCAACTCCCAAGGACGGGCCTTCGGCGGGGATCACCATGGCTACGGCCCTGCTTTCCCTGCTCCGGGGAAAACCCATTACGAACCTTCTTGCCATGACCGGTGAACTTTCTCTTACCGGCCAGGTGCTGCCCATTGGCGGCCTAAAGGAAAAAACCGTAGCGGCCCGGCGCAACCAGGTGCGGGACATCATTATCCCCAAGCAAAACCTGCGGGACCTGGACGAAATTCCCGATCATGTAAAAAAGGGAATTGCCTTCCACCCGGTGGAGCGCTTTGAAGAAGTGCTGACCCTGGCGTTACCAGACTAATTTGTATTTCTTAATTCCAAAGCCGCAATTCCGCCCGGAAAACCGGTACATTGTCTCTGCGGCCTTCGATGGCAAAGGCGGCTGTGCAAAGTTCCGGCAAAGCTGTTGTATCTGCGGCTATGGGTTCTGCATAGAGCTTAATAGTTTCGCCATAACGGACTTCTAAAAGATAATTGATGTCCAGCCGGATTTTTTTTGCCATTTCCAGAAGTTTTGGATCCAGCAGATCCTGAATCCACTGGATATACCTGGTATTGTTTACATGGGCATTGTAGTCGATGTCGGAATAAACGGCCCGGCGCAGCACTGGTTCGGCAGAAAAAGTCCGGACAGCCAGAGATGGGGGCACTTCGTTGTCCAGGGCGTTGAGCCCTTCGTTAAGCGGAAATTTTTCCACCACTGGCTGGGGCCGGAGCGGACGGTGTTTTTCAATATCCACAATAAGCCAGGCACTGCGGCCCCGGACTATGGCAGTACCGGGATCTTCCATACCAGCGGTATTATCAATATGTATATCATAATCCCGAATGGCAAAAAGTTTGTTTGATCCCCGGGGCCAGGTACGAATAAGCACCTTTTCCCCAAACCGGGGGCGCTGCTCCATAAAAACCGAAAGCCGGGAAAGGATCCAAACCTGGCCGGTTTCTCTCATGGCGTTACGGCCCACACCCAACAGTTCCGCATGGGTAATTGCCGCCTCCTGGAAAAGATCGCAGGCAGAGGCGGGGGTTAGCGTATCACTTTGATCAATGCCGGCAAAACGTATAAAAAGCGGTTCACGGTAAATATTCACTTTGTCCCTCATGTATCAAAACACTTTTATGAAAGATACTTTTTTAACTTTTTTAACACTTCTTCCATATCCAGCGGTTTTCCTACATGGCTGTTCATACCCGATGCCAGGCACCGTTCCACATCTTCCCGGAATACATTGGCGGTCATGGCAATAATTGGGATGCTCTTCCGGGACTGCGGAACATTTTCCGGCACAGCTGCCTGTGCAGCTTTTTCCCGCTGTTCCCGCTCAAAAGCCCGGATACGTTTGGTTGCTTCGTAACCATCCATTTCGGGCATTTGTACATCCATAAAGATCATGTCATATTTAAGGGGATTTGCGCAGTACATACTTACCGCTTCTTCTCCGTTTTCCGCACAGTCAATTTCCAGCTGCATTGGTTCCAAAAGGGAAAGTACAATTTCCCGGTTAATCTCCACATCTTCCGCCAGGAGGATACGTTTGCCCGGATAAGTTTGATTTTGCACGGGCATATCCGCATCAAGAAAGGGCTGCCCCAGACATTCGTTGATTATGTCCGCAATGGCAGAAGGAAAGAGCGGTTTTGGCAGGAAGCGGTCAACTCCCGCTTTTTTTGCTTCGTCCTCTATAACGGTCCATTCAACGGAAGAAATCATAATTACCACCGAATGGTTACCGCCGTTCCGTTTTTTGATGTATCTGGTAAGGGCATTGCCGTCCATTTCCGGCATCTTCCAGTCTACAAAGTAAATGTCATAACCGCCGGTTCTTTCTATACATTCAATGGCCTCTTTTCCTCCAGCGGCAGTATCGCAGGCCAGATTAAAACGGCGGGCTAATTCCGAAAAATATTCCAGCAGATCCGTATCGTCGTCTACTACCAGTACCCGGATATCCTGCCATTTTACCGTTGCTTTGGCGGCAATCACTTCCCGGCCCCGTTTAAGTTTAACGGTAAAAGAAAAAACAGAGCCCTTGCCTTTTTCCGATTCAACCCAAATGTCGCCGCCCATCATCTCTACAATTTTTTTGCTGATTGCGAGCCCCAGACCAGTACCGCCATATTTGCGGGAAGTGTTGCTGTCTGCCTGCTGGAAAGAATGGAACAAACGTTCCTTTTGTTCGGGACTTATCCCAATGCCGGAATCGCTTATATCAACCTGAATGATGCAAGGTTCATCCGGACCCGAAGTTTCTGTCTGCACCAGCGTACTCTTAAGGCTGATGGTTCCGTTTTCCGGAGTAAACTTGACGGCATTGGAAAGCAGATTGGTAATTACCTGGGTAAGGCGCTGATCGTCCCCCATAAGGGTTTGGGGTATTCCTTCCCCCAGGTGAACGGTAAAACGCTGCTTTTTTTCTTCCACCCGGAAGTTCACCACATTTACCGCCTTGCGCAGGGTCTTTTCAAAACTGAATTCGGTAAAGGAAAGTTCAAACTTGTTTGCTTCTATCTTGGACATATCAAGGATATCATTGATAACTCCCAGAAGGTGGTTGGAAGCGTCTTCTATCTTGGAAAGGCAGTAATCCTTTTTGTCGATGTTGCCCGCCCCCCTGGCAATATTGGTCATGCCGATAATAGCATTCATGGGGGTCCGCATTTCGTGGCTCATGTTGGACAAAAATTCGCTCTTTGCCTTGGTACTGGACAGAGCATCTTCCCGTGCCTGGATAAGGCTGCGGATCATTTCGTTCCGCTGTATGGCTCCGGCAATCAAAAGACTGCCTGAATGGAGAATGGCTATTTCGTTGGGGGTAAATTCCCGCTCATTGCGGCAGTCGTCAAATCCTACAAAACCCCAGAAAAAATCCTGCAAAAAAACAGGTATGATCAGCGTAGAAATAATACCCTGGTTTTTCATCATTTCTTTTTGTTTTTCCGGAAGATTTTTTGTAAGTTCCTGAAAACACTGACCCTTAAGAAGATGGCTGTACCAGCCGGGAATGTCGGAGCCGGGAACTTCAAGTTCAATTGCCTTGTTGTGTTCCAGGGTGGAGTTTTCCGCCCACTCATAAACAAAGGTAGAATGGAGTTCACCATCGGCTATTCTGTTCTTCCAGATGTACACCGTATCCACATTGACCGAATGGGCCAGGAGTCCCATACATTCCCACAGGTCGGTCTCAAAATTTTTCGTATCCGACTTTAAAAGGATCGAAGCTGTTCTGTTTACTGTATGCAAAAGAGAACCGCGGTGCATAATCTCGTCCATCATGGTCTGGTATTCCCGGAGATCCCGGATATACACCAGAATATAATCGCCGCTTTTGCGGATTACCCGGTCTACGGTTATTTCCGAAGGTATGGGGGAGCCGTCAAGCTTTTGATAGGACCACTGTTCCACCTGCCGCCCATGGTTTATTACCTCGGCCATTATTTGTTCCCGTTTTTCTTTTGTTCGTGTACCGTCATTTTGGTATTCCGGATACAGGATAGGGAACTTTTCAAGAAAACTTTGTTTATCGTCATCGGCAAAACCAAAAAGCCGCAGCGCTTCCAGGTTACAGTCTATGATGTTAAAGTTCATGTCCCAGACAGTACAGCCCAGGGGCGTAGTGTCCAGCATTATGTGACCCCGTTCATCGGCTTCCACCATTTTTTCCAGGGTTTCATCGGCTTTTTTCTTTTCCCGCAGATACATGGCTTCCTGGAATTTGATCACCGTGCCGATAAAAAATCCAGTTACCAGAAAGGCCTGTGCTTCTTCAAAGATTCTTGAACCAATAGGGACTATCCAGTGGGGGTACTGAAAACTAAAGTAGTAACAGACCATAAGCCAGGCAATATGGGTTACCAGCAGAATAAATGCACTCCATCCTGTTGACAAAAGAAAGATTACCGTAATGCTCAATACAAAGTAGGATGCCATTCCTCCGTTAAGGCCCCCCAGCAAAAAGAATGCCGCAGGAAAGAGAATATCGCACAGTACCAGAATAAAAATCCAGATGCCCGCCCGGTAGATTTTGTATATATTCACTACCGTAAAAAGCATTCCCACCGATACGGTTATACCCAGCATGATCAGAATAACCGGCCATTCCTGGCGCATCATTATCCGGCTTAGGGTTGCCACAATACAAGCCCCAAGACCCACACAAAGAGCCATGTTAAGAATACGGGCCTTTAGCTCCAGGGAATCGGAGAAAAAATAACGTTGAAGCAGCTGTTTAGGGCTAAAAAATTTCATTTTTCTTTTATTATTATAACACCCTTTGGACTTTTTTGAAAGTATGGACACCCGGTTTCGTATCTCATTACAATGGAAAGGAATATGACGGACAAACAGTCGGAGCGGCAGAAAAAGATACTCGAATTTGTTACCCGTGAGGGCCGGACAGAAGTAACCCGTCTGGCAGATTTGACGGGGGTTTCCACCGTTACCCTGCGAAAGGACCTGGACATACTGGAAGAAAAGGGGCTTATCCGGCATGAAAAAGGCCAGGCTGCTCCCGGTTCCAGCGATGACATGAACAACCGGCTCAGTTACCACTACGATACCAAGCGTAAAATAGCCAGAATCGCCTGTGGTTTGGTTAAAGATGGCGAGGCAGTAATGATTGAGTCCGGGTCCTGTTGTGCCATTCTGGCGGAAGAACTGGCCCTTTCCCGGCGGGATGTACGGATCATCACCAATTCGGCCTTTATTGCCGCCTATATCCGCCGTCTGCCCCAGGCAAAAATTGTATTACTTGGCGGCGACTACCAGAACGAAGCCCAGGTGATGGTAGGGCCCATCGCCAGGATCTGCGCCCGGGGTTTTACCGTGGAAAAGCTTTTTATCGGCGCCGACGGATTTTCCCAAGAGACCGGTTTTACCGGCAATGATCACAACCGGTCCGAAACTGTCCGGGACATGGCAAAACAGGCCGCCCAGACCATTATCCTTACCGAATCGGAAAAATTCGCCAAACAGGGGCTGGTTCCCCTGCTTCCCTTTGGCGGCATCAGCGCAGTAATCACCGACGGTAACATTCCCCCGGAAAAAGAGCGTTTTTTGGCGGAGCGGGGGATTACCGTTCACAAGGAATAAGTTAATCGTTTACATAAGCGGCAGTATGATCTATTATTTTGCAGTATGTCCGTTACGGCTTTTCTTTTTAATATACAGAAATTCAGCCTCCACGATGGACCCGGCATACGGACCGTGGTGTTTTTTGCAGGCTGCCCCCTTTCCTGCCGCTGGTGTTCCAACCCCGAATCCCAGCAAACCGGGTCCCGCCCTGCCTGCGATGGCGTGCCGGCCTCCCGGGAATATTCCCTGGAGGAAACGCTGGAAATCTGTCTCCAGGATCGGCCTTTTTACGAAGAATCTTCCGGCGCTTCCGGCGAACGGGGCGGCGTAACCCTTTCCGGCGGCGAAGTATTTTTACAGCCGGTATTTGCTTCGGCGCTGCTGCGGGCCCTTAAAGACGAAAAAATTCACACCGCCATAGAAACATCCGCTTATACTGCCCCGGGAATATTTGCGGAAGTAACGGCATTGGTGGATTTGCTGCTTTTTGACCTTAAACATTACGATGATCTTCGCCATATGGAAGGAACCGGCGTTCATAACGAACCGATACTTGCAAACCTGCGAAGCGCCATAAGCGCAGGCAAAACGATCCTGCCCCGCATTCCCGTTATCCCTGGCTTTAACGATACGGCGGAAGATGCTTGTGGTTTTACTGCCCTCCTAAACTCGCTGGGCCTAAACCAGGTTCAGTTATTACCCTTCCATCAGTTTGGCGAAAAAAAATACACCCTCCTGGGATTGCCCTATTCGATGCAGGGTATAACCCAGCTTCACCCGGAAGATTTGGAGGCCTACCGGCAGATTTTTCTTGATGGTGGAATAACGGCCTTTATGTAATGTCGGTAAATATATAGCTTTCTTTTCCGTTTTTTAGTATGATTAAGCCCGAACAGCATATAGGAGTATACCATGAGCGATGGCAGTCCTTCGGGACTTCCTGAAAGGCCGGATTCGAATCCCTCTCCTTTTGGAAAAAAACCCCAGGGGCCCAAGCGTTTTGGCGGCTGGCGGTTTTCCATTATCTACATCATCCTTTTTATAGTGTTGATGAGTGTCTTTAATTATTACATGGCCGGTAAATCAACTGCCAATATAGATTTTTCCGAATTCAAAAACAAAATCGCCGCCGGGGAAATAAAGCGGGTGGAGCTGAGTGACTCGGCCTTTATTGGTTATATCTCCGAGAAAAAACCCACAGAAGCTCCTTCTTCACTGCTGCCCTTTTTTCCGTTCCGGCCCGGTAAGACGGCCCAGACTGCCGCCGCAAATGCCGAAAAGGTATACCGGACTATTCCTTTAAACGATGATGATTTTATCAAGCTGATGGATGAACATAAAGTTTCCTATTATGCGGTTTCCCGCCAGGGCAGTGCGATTCTTGGGCTTATCCTAAACTGGGTTTTGCCCCTGGTTGTTCTTTTGGTAATCTGGCGTTTTATCATGAAGCGCATGGGCATGGGGGGCAATGTGCTTTCCATTGGAAACAACAAGGCGGTAATTGTCGCAGAGGGCGACATTGTTACCCGCTTTAAGGATGTGGCGGGGGTAGACGAAGCAAAGGAAGAACTGGTGGAGGTGGTGGACTTTCTTAAAAGTCCCGCCAAGTACACCGAGATTGGCGGCAAGATCCCCAAGGGCGTACTCCTGGTGGGCCCTCCGGGTACAGGGAAAACCCTGCTGGCCAGAGCTGTGGCGGGAGAAGCGGGGGTTGCTTTTTTCCGCATGAGCGGCGCGGATTTTGTGGAAATGTTTGTCGGCGTTGGAGCCGCCAGGGTAAGGGATCTTTTTAAACAGGCCAGGGATAAAGCGCCCTGCATTATCTTTATTGATGAACTGGATGCCATCGGAAAAAGCAGGATCAACAACATTGGCGGCGGCAACGATGAACGGGAACAAACCCTGAACCAGCTGCTTGTGGAGATGGACGGCTTTGACAGTACCGTGGGGCTTATTATCCTGGCCGCCACCAACCGGCCCGATGTATTGGACCCGGCGCTGCTTCGGCCCGGCCGCTTTGACCGCCAGGTATTGGTAGACCGGCCCGACCTTAAGGGCCGGGAGGAAATTTTAAAAATTCATTCCAGGGGTGTAAAACTTGCCCCACAGACGGATCTTGCCGTGGTGTCCCGGATTACCTCCGGTTTTTCCGGTGCCGATTTGGCTAACATTGTAAACGAAGCGGCTCTCCTGGCGGTGCGGTCCGGCAGAAAACTGGTGGAACAGCGGGACTTTGACGAAGCTATCGAAAAAACGGTAGCGGGTCTGCAAAAGAAAACCCGTGTTCTTAAACCTGCGGAACGGAGACTTACCGCATACCACGAAGCGGGGCATGCCCTTGTAGCGGCCTTTACTCCCAATGCCGATCCAGTCCAGAAAATTTCGATTATCCCCCGGGGGTTTGCCCTGGGTTATACCATGCAGCTTCCTGTGGAGGATCGTTATACCGTTACCCAGTCGGACCTGCTGGGAAAAATCGACATACTGCTGGGGGGCCGCATTGCGGAAGAAATGATCTCCGGGGAATTTTCCACCGGCGCTTCCAGCGATCTAACCAAGGCTACCGACATAGCCAGAAAGATGATTACCGATTACGGCATGAGCACGCGCTTCCGTAACGTAGCCCTTACCTCCCGTGGAGGTATGGGCGGCGCCGAACGGCAGGACCCTATGTTCCAGCGGGAATATTCCGAAGCAACCCAGCAGTATGTTGACGACGAAATTGCCCGCATGGTTGAAGAACGTTTCCGCCTGGTTAAAGAAAAACTTGCCGAAAAGCGGGCGCTGTTGGATAAGGTTGCCGGGGTTCTGATAGAAAAAGAAACCCTGGACGAAAAAGAATTTAACTCCTTGGTAAACGATCCAGCCGGCGTTTAATCATCCTGAAAGACCAGTACACGACATTAAGAAAAGTCCCCATAAAGAGCGTAACACCCCAGGTTGTAAGATGTTCAAAAGGATTGCTAAACCGGTCTCCTATATCGGTAAGTACTTCCGAGGTTCTGGTAAAAAAATCCCAGGAATTCCAGCGCAGATAACGGCCAATATAAATGCCAAAACTCCCCACAAAAAGGAAAAAACCGGAAAAAACCGTTACCAGCGGCTGGGGCAGTTTGTTTCCCAGAATTCGCTCAATATCCCAGAGGCTTAAAAAACCAAAGAGCAAGCCCGTCCAGGCATAGGAAAGAATCATCAGCGTATCGTACCAGTCGGGCATTTTTCTAACAGCCCGAAGATGAAAAAGGTCCGTGATGATGTAAGGCGCATTGGGAAAAAAGAGCAGCCAAAAAACCAGAAGGGCGGTTATACTGATAATCGAATTCTGCAGCCGGGGTTTTATAAAGGTAATACTGGTAAGCGCCCAGGGAACAAAGGCAAGGAACAAATTCCAGTTAAGGCCAAAAAACCCCCAGGTTCCCGAACACAAACGGCGGAACAACGAGGTACCAAAACAAAAGATAAAGAGCAGCGCCATAAAAGCTGTTTCATCAAGTCTGTCTGCTTCCCGTAACTGTTTAATCATTCGTCTTTTCCTTAACGTTTTTTTGTGTTGGAACGCTGCCGGGATACTTCGTAAAGCAGTATCCCCGCAGCTACCGACACGTTGAGGGAATCGATCCGGCCGCCGGAGGGTATGGCGGCGATGCCGTCGCATCGTTCCCGCAGCAGCCGGGAAAGCCCCGCTTCCCCTCCCATAATAAGGGCGGTACGGCCCGTCAGGTCCATGGTATAAACAGGCTTGCCGGACATATCGGCGCCATAGATCCAAAAGCCCTGTTCTTTAAGAAGTTCCGCCGCCCTGGCCAGGTTTCCTTCTTCGGCATTGGCTACCCAGGCGCTGGCCCCGGCGGAAGTCTGGGCGATAACAGCGGCGTTTTTTGCGCTGCGGCGGCGGCGGCTTATCACCAGGTCTACAGCAAACTGATCGCAGCTTCGCAGAATGGCCCCGTAATTGTGGGGGTCGGTTATCTCATCCAGGATCAGCACCAGCGCATCCCGGCGATCTCCCAAACCGGCAAGAAAATTTTCCAGTGTGGGGCCCCGCTCCCCATCGGGGGTTTCCAGTACAATGCCCCGGTGATCCGGATCCAGTTTATCCAGGTCGGCGGTACCCACCCGGTCTACGCGGATTTTCCGGGCCAGAGCCAGCTCCGCCAGTTCCCGTGCACGGGGGCCGGGTTTGGCCAAAAGGAGCGGTCCGCAGGGTAAGCCGGATTTTAAGAGTTCTTCTATGGCATGAAAGCCCGCTATATACGCCATGGCATTATATGGTAACCTCTTAGTATACAATTCAACAAGAGGACAACATGAGTACAGCAAAGGTGTATTTTACCGACATGCGGACCAAAGTAGGGGAAAGCCTGCTTTCAAAAATGGAGCGCCTTATCGACAAGGCGGGGATAAGTCAAATTGATTTTAAGCAAAAGTATACCGCCATAAAGATTCATTTTGGGGAACCGGGAAATCTGGCGTTTTTACGGCCCAACTTTGCCAAGGTGGTGGTGGACAAAGTAAAAGCCCTGGGAGGTATGCCGTTCCTTACGGACTGCAATACCCTTTATGTGGGGCGGCGCAATAATGCCCTGGTTCACATGGAGGCGGCTTTTGAAAACGGCTACTCGCCGCTTTCTACCGGCTGTCATAACATTATTGCCGACGGCCTTAAAGGTACCGATGATGTGGAAGTACCCGTGGCAGGCGGTCTATTCTGCAAAACCGCCAGGATAGGCCGGGCAATCATGGATGCAGATATTGTGCTTTCTCTTACTCACTTTAAGGGCCACGAGGCAACCGGCTTTGGCGGCGCCCTAAAAAACCTGGGCATGGGTTCAGGCAGCCGGGCGGGAAAAATGCACATGCATAACGATGGCAAATGTACGGTAAACCAGGAGTTGTGTCTTGGCTGCCAGGTTTGCGCAAAGTTTTGTAACCAAAAGGCCATTGGTTTTGGTTCCAACAAAAAAGCGCTTATTGATAATGATAAATGTGTAGGCTGCGGCCGCTGTATCGGGGTCTGTAATTTTCACGCTATTGAAAACAATTCCGGCACCAGCTTCCATGACCTGGACTGCAAGATTGTTGAATATGTAAAGGCCGTTGTAGACGGCCGGCCTAATTTCCACATCAACGTGGTAAATCAGGTTTCCCCCTACTGCGACTGCCACAACGAAAGTGACGCTGCGGTGGTGCCGGACATCGGGATCTTTGCAAGCTTCGATCCCGCAGCCCTGGACAAGGCCTGCATTGACGCGGTAAACCAGGCCCCGGCGGTAGAAACCAGTATCCTTGGAGACAAGGAGCGTACCCACAAAGCGGAAACCGGACACGATCATTTTGCCGATATTCATCCCGGCACCCACTGGCAGGATCAAATTGAACATGCGGAAAAGATAGGTCTGGGCAGCGGAAGTTACGAGCTGCTTACGCTAAAGTAGCGTTTAGTTCCGCCCAAAGGGCAGCTTGTTTCGGATATCATCCAGCGCCGATTGTGCTGCGTCTTCCGCCTTGGTTTGCACTTCTTCCTTGGCCTTTTCCACACCAGCCCGCAGTTTCTGTTCCGCTTCGTTCCGCCGGGCTTCCAGATTTGCCTTAAGGGAATCCACCGCTCCCTGGTCTCCCTTTACTGCGGCAAAAAGCATATTTACTTCTTCTCTGGAAACCCACTTGCCCGTCAGGTACTGATCTATCCGGTCCATCAAGGCTTTTTCAATAGCCGCCTGGGCCTGGCGCAGATACTTTTGCACCGCCCGCTGAATGGCGTTTTTGATCAGGTCCATCAGGTTGGAGCTAAGGGTAAATTTGTCATTCCCGCT
>BNVB01000061.1 GCA_025997795.1 Spirochaetia bacterium
AAAAAGAACGCTGGGCCGTGTTTTTTAAGTATTACAACGATACGGAAAAACAGCCCCTGATACAAGAGATAACCCGCGAAGAGGAGGGCATAGCAATGGCGGCAGATGTAATCAGCGGATTTACCGCAGATGAAGTAGCCTTTTTCCATGAGATGAGTGTGGAAAAGTATGAACTGGATATGCGGGCCCACGCTCAGGAAGCAGAGGAGATCGGCGAAGCAAGAGGAGAAGCCAGGGGCTGGGAGAGAGGCCGTAAGGAGGTGCTGGATCTGCTCAAAAAGGCTGGTTATGACACCCAGGGTATAGAAGCGGCGTTGAAAAACAGTAATAGCCCGATCCTTGACTGAACCAAAAAAATGAACGGCTCGAAGGTAAGTATTGTCCGCATGAATGGTAATTGTCTAACTACCCCTTGTTATGCCATGATAGTTCCATGGATCTCCATGAACTTGAGGAAACAGCACAGCTTGCCCGCTTAAATCTGGGTAAGGAAGAACTTGCCGCAGCGCTCCCGGCCTTTGAACAGATGATAGGCTTTTTTGCAGCCATGCAGGGAGCGGACAATGATGCCGCCGTTTCGGAAACGGCGGCGCCGCAGTTAAGTGCCGGACAGGCCGCAGGCGCCCGGCTTGTGGGTGCGGAACACTTCCGTGGTGACGCGGCTCCCGGCCCGGAGGTTTCCCCGGTATCCGACCCGGCGGCGTCCGCCGCAAGTACCGCCGACCTTAACGAAAAGATCCTTAATAACGCCGGAGAACGGGACGGCCGTTTTATCGTCATCCCCAATGTCCTTTGAAACTCCATAAGGAAGCAGAAAATGTCCTATAAACAGCCTGAAGGGTTTATTTCGTATTGTAAAGAATGGGAAACAAAGATAGGGGCCTTTACCGAATTCCGGCCTGAAACCGAAACTGCGGCTGTTCCAGGCGGTGCGGCCCCGGCGGCGCTTCGGCTATCCTCTAAAGAGGAAGCCCGGCTGTCCTCTGAAGCCTTGGCAAGTATCGCAGGGCTGCCCTTTGCTGTCAAAGACAATATCGCCGTCAGGGATTTTTCTCTAAGCTGCGGATCAAAACTGCTGGCCGATCTCCGTTCCCCCTATACCGCCACGGCGGTGCTTAAACTACAGGCCCTGGGAGCAGCGGTAATCGGCAAAACCAACCTGGATGAATTTGGCATGGGGTCTTCCACCGATAATTCGGGTATACAGAAAACCAACAATCCCTGGGATGAAAACCGGGTTCCCGGCGGTTCCTCCGGCGGTTCCGCCGCCGCTGTCGCCGCGGGTTTGGTTCCCTTTGCCCTGGGCAGCGATACCGGCGGTTCCGTGCGCCAGCCTGCGGCATTTTGTGGGGTGGTGGGACTAAAACCTACCTACGGGGCAGTTTCCCGTTACGGTCTTGTGGCCTATGCCTCAAGCCTTGAGGGTATCGGGGTCCTTGCCGATACGACCGCCCGGACCCGGGCAGTATTTGCCGCTATCCGGGGAAGGGATCCCCTGGACGATACGTCCAGGGAAACTCCGGCGGGGGCGCCGCCCCTTTATGGAGACAGCCAAAACCGCCGCGGCATCACTCGCCGCGACTCTACGGGGATAATCGGCGTTCTTTCCGCAGAAGCGGTAGCCAAGGCCGCCGCGGGCCTGGCAGCTCTGGGCGGGCAGGATGGCGCCGCAGAAGCGGCGGGGGCGGCGGCTTCTGCCGCGGTCCTTGAGCCGGAAGTCCGCCGGGCTTTTGATCTAACCAGGGAACGGTTTGCCGCTCTAGGGTACAAACTGACGGATGTAGAAATGCCCAGCCTCAAGTACGGTGTTCCCGCCTACTATACCATTGCCGCCGCCGAGGCCAGCGCAAACCTGGCCCGCTTTGATGGAGTCCGTTACGGCAAGCGGCCGGACTGGGCGGAAAATCCCGATGACCTTGTTGATAAAACCAGGGATGCCGGTTTTGGTGACGAAGTCAAACTCCGTATACTTCTGGGAACCTTTGTGCTCCGTTCGGGGTTTCAGGACCGGTACTACCTTCGGGCCCAGCGGATCCGTGCGGGAATTCGTGCGGGTTTCGAAGCCCTGCTTGGCGGGCCCGACTATGCAGATGCCCCCGCAATGGACGCCATACTGCTTCCGGTTTTTCCCACCAGGGCCTTTGACCGGGGTCCCAGTTCTCTTTCCTCCTTTGCGCAAAAGGCCGCAGATCTCTATACCTGCTGTGCGAACCTGGCGGGTCTTCCGGCAGTATCCTTTCCTGCCTCTGTCGAGGGCGGCCTCCCTGTGGGAGTTCAGCTTCTGGGCCGGGCTTTTTCTGAAGGGCCGCTGCTTGATATGGTGGAAGCCTACGAGGCGGCCCATCCCTTTCCCCATCCTCCGGGATACAAAGCATTTTGGGAGGTTAATCAATAATGGCAAAATATCAGTCCTTCATCGGGCTTGAAGTACATATCCATCTTCTTACCAAAACCAAGGTGTTCTGCCGCTGCCGTTCGGCCTTTGGCGATGAACCCAACACCAATGTGTGTCCCGTGTGTCTGGGGTATCCCGGGGTGCTTCCTACCCTCAATATTGAATCGATGCGCATGGGCTGTATGGTGGCCCGGTCCCTCCACTGTACCATTCCGGAACGGACCTGGTTTGAACGGAAACAATACTTTTATCCGGACATGACCAAGAACTATCAGATTTCCCAGTTTGCTTCGCCGCTGGGCCAGAACGGTTATATGGAACTGGAGGGCCGTTCGCCTTCGGGGGAATCCCGGCTTCCCAAAAAAAAGGTGCGGATCAAGGAATGTCATCTGGAAGAAGACGCAGGCAAGATGATTCATACCGGTACGGTTTCGCTTCTGGACTATAACCGGGCCGGTGTTTCGCTTCTGGAAATTGTTACCGAACCCGATATGGAAACAGGCGAGGAGGCGGAGTTGTTTATTCAGGAACTGCGCCGTATCGTCCGTTACCTGGGAGTTTGTGACGGTAACATGGAAGAAGGTTCCCTGCGGGCGGATGCCAATGTGTCAATCAACCTTCCCGGCAAAGGGCTGGGCAGAAAGGTGGAAATCAAAAACCTTAACTCTTCCCGTTTTGTACGGCTTGGCCTTAACTATGAAATTCGCCGTCAGGGCGTGGCGCTGGATGAAGGAAAAACCATTGTCCAGGAAACCCGGCTCTGGAACGAAAACCGGGACGAAACCATGCCCATGCGGCAGAAAGAAAACGCCCAGGATTACCGGTATTTTCCCGAACCGGACCTCCCGGTATTTTGTCCCGATGAGGCTTTCCGCACATCCGTAGACATTGCCCTCGTAGAACTGCCCCGCGCACGGATGCGCCGTTTAATGGAAGAATACGGCCTCCAGCAGGAACAGGCGGAACTTATCTGCGATGAAAAAGAAGGGGCCGATTATTTTGAAGCCGCCGTTTCTGCGGCAGGGGCAGACAAACAAGAGCTGTCTAAAAAAGAAAATACCGAGGCAAAACATTCTGCCGCTTTGCAAATTGCCAACTGGTTTCTTTCCGATATCAAACATATCCTTGGCCGTGAAGGTCTTGCCCTCAAGGACATAACCTCCTTCCGCCTCAACCCCCGCCGCCTTGCAGCTCTTGCAGTAATGGCAGGTGCGGGGCGGATCACCGGGAAACTTGCCAAACAAACCATGGAACTGGTAATTGCCGAAGACCGAGAACCGGAAGAAATCGTCAAGGCCAACAACTGGGAGCAGCTTACCGACCCTGCGCAGATTGCCGAAACGGTAAAGGCGGTATTTGCCGCAGAAGAAAAAACTGTAACGGAACTCCGCGCTCTTAAAGCGGAAGGGGATGAGACCAAAGAAAAACGGCGCCGGACCCTGGCGGCATACCTGGTGGGTAAAGTTATCGCCGCCACCGGCGGCCGGGCGGATCCAAAAATTGCCGGACAGCAAGTTGATTCTTTGCTGTAATATCCGGTAATTAGCCGGGTGCGCAAACCTAGCCTTTCCGCCCTGTTTTTGTTACACTGCCATCATTATGCATGAACGTATTCTCGTTAAAGATATAAGCGAAGCGGCCCGGACCAGGGCCGGTGAAGAAGTACAGGTTTCCGGCTGGGTACACCGGATTCGGGACATGGGGGGCATTACTTTTGTGGTGCTTCGGGATCGTTCCGGTACGGCGCAGTTGGTTTTGCCGGAAACTTCCTCAGAAGATGGCCTTATTCCAGAAGACGGCCTTACCCTGGAATCGGTAATAAGCGCCCGGGGGCTTCCGGTGCTGAACGAAAAAGCCCCCGGCGGTGCGGAACTGCAGCTTAGATCCCTGGAAGTGATAAGCCGGGCCCAGGCGGATCTTCCCTATCAGGTAAACGGCGATATAAGCAAAGTTGGGCTTGAAACGATTCTTGATAACCGGCTCTTGAGCGTGCGGAATCCCAAGATCCGGGCGATCTTTAATGTACAGGCAGCGATTATTGAAGCTTTTTCCGCGTATCTCCGTTCAAAAGATTTTACCGAAATTAAAACCAGCAAACTTGTCTGGGGCGGAACCGAAGGGGGCACGGAACTTTTTGAGGTCGAATACTTTGACCGCAAGGTGTGTCTGGCCCAGTCGCCGCAGTTTTACAAGGAAGCAATGGTTTCCAGCGGCATGGAGCGGGTCTTTGAAGTAGCCCCGGCATACCGGGCGGAAAAACACGATACCCCTCGGCACCTTAACGAGTATGTGTCCCTGGATATCGAAATGGGTTTTATTGAATCCGAAAAAGATTTAATTGAACTGGAGCAGGGGCTTTTAACCCATATCTTTGAGGAGTTATCCCGCAAAAACGCCGCAGACCTGGCCCTGTGGAAAACCTCCGTACCAGATGCGGATGCTGTGGCCAAAGCGCCCACGGTGGGTTACGAGGAAGCAGTAAAAATCGCTTCGGAACTGGCCGCCAAATCGGGCGGCGGGCGGATTTTCGACATTACCCCAGAGGCGGAACGGTTCCTCTGTGAATGGTCGCTCAAGGAATACTCCAGCGAATTGGTGTTTGTGAATGAATTCCCCCGGCGTTACCGGCCCTTTTATGCCTATCCTTCCGATGCAAACCGGACCATGAGCTTTGACGCCCTTTTCCGGGGGCTGGAGATAACCACCGGCGGCCGCCGCCAGCATAACTACGATGCCTTTGTGGAAACCCTGCCCCGGTTTGGCCTAAAGCTGGAAAATATGCAGAACTATGCCGCTCTGCTCCGGTACGGCTGTCCCCCCCACGGCGGTTTTGCCATCGGCTGTGAACGGCTAACCGCCCGTATCCTGGGTTTGGCCAACGTTAAGGAAGCAAGCCTTTTCCCCCGGGACAGAAAACGGGTAACGCCGTAATTTTAGCCCGAGCATTCCATCCATGCGCCTGTCATGTTTCTCTGTTGGAACCATGGTCACAAACTGGCAGTTCAGGCAAAGACCCAGGGCAGTGTAGGGCAGCGCTTGTTCCGCCGGGCTGTCCGCCGCACCCGGCAGTTTACCGGCGTTTAGGGCGGCAAAAAAGCGGTCGTAAAAACCCCGGCCCCGGCCAAGGCGGTTTCCGGTTTGATCAAAGGCAAGGCCAGGGGTGATCACCAGGGCAGGGAAGTCCGCTGTGTTAAGAATTTCCCCGCCGGCAGGGAGGTCTGCCGCAAGGCCCGCCGGCAAAGCGGAACCCGTTTCGGCGGCGCTAAGCGCCGTTATCCGGTAAAACACCAGATCATCTCCGTTTATGGCGGGAACAAAAAGCCGCTTTCCTGTGTTTAGGGATGTTTCCAGTATTGGCCGGGTATCAATCTCGTTTTTTAGGGAAATAAAAGCCAGTACCGAGCGGAACTGTTCCCAGCCGGGGACAAAGGGCAAACGGCGGGCAGCTTCCAGACCCGCCAGGGTAAATTGTTCACGAGGCAGAGAAGCAAGATGCGCTTGTATGGTTTTGCGAAGTTCCGCTTTAGGAGAAATGGCTAGATACGCCGGGTTCCACCGGCTTTAAGGCCCGCTTCGTAAAGTTTGCCGCAGGCGATAAACATGGGGTGTTTGGTACCCCCCAGAATAATGTCCGATTCTTTGGCCATGTCGATCATGTCCATACTGGGGCTTTTACCCCGGACAAAAATGATGCAGTGAATATCCAGCAGTTCGGCAGTTCTAATAACCTGGGGATTTACCAGGCCCGTAAGCAGGAGAACCCGGTCTTTGACAAAGGCCATGACATCGCTCATCAGATCGGCGCCGCAGGCGGAAGCAATCTCCAAAGACGAATTTTCTTCCCCGCAAAAAAACTGTCCTTCCACAAGTGAAACGGCTTCCGAAACGGTCATAAGTACCCCCAGTCAAGATAAGTATATCAAAACCAAGAGAAAAATTCAAGGCTTCCTCTTTAGAGGAAACCGGGGTACTCGCACGGCTGCTTACAAGAGCTTTCGCAGAACGCTGTCCTTGTGCCGCCAATCCTTGCTGGTTTTGACCCGCAGGTCAAGTTTTACCTTCCAGTCCAGGATACGGTTCAGTTCTTTCCGCGATGTTTCTCCAATGGCTTTGATAATGGCGCCGCCTTTACCAACGATCATCCCTTTTTGGGATTCCCGTTCACAAATGATAAAAGCCCGTACCCATAGAAACTGGGTTGTTCCAACGGACTGCAGTTCCCGGTCCGCCACTTCCACATATACCGCATGGGGCAGTTCCTGGCGCAGATACGGCAGGGCCGCCCCCCGGATAACTTCGCTTATGCGAAAGTCCATTTCCTGATCGGTATAATACTCGTCCGGATAAAAGGGATCCCCGGCGGGGGCCGTTTTGTAGAGCGCCGCGAGGAGTGTTTCTACCCCTTCGTTTTTCAGCGCCGAGAGGGGAAAAACACAGCTCTGGTCAAAAACAGCATTTGGCGGGGCAAAACGGGCAGTTAGAAAATCCGCCGCCCGGCGGAAATCCGCCCCGTCCCGGTCCATTTTGTTTACTGCCACAATAAGCGGCGTCTGCCCGGAATCTAAGCCCGCACGAAAAAGTTTTGCAGTAAGTTCCGCCGCCGCTTCTTCTTCCGGCCCGGGGGGGCGGGCAGCATCCATAACATAAAGAATAATATCCGCTTCTCCGGCGGCCCGGACTGCGGTTTCGGTAAGGCGGCAGTTAAACTTTTTTTCCGACAGATGGATCCCCGGCGTATCCACCAATACCAGCTGTCCCTGTTCCCGGTTAACAATACCCCGGATAGCATTGCGGGTAGTCTGGGGCACCGGGCTTACAATGGCTACCCGTTCGCCGCAGAGCAGATTTATGAGGGTTGATTTACCCGCCGAAGGACGGCCGATTACAGCCACAAAGGCAGCTTTTTTTTCCTTCTCATTGGGCATGGTCGCCGTGTTGTCTCGCATAGTTTTAATAGTATATAGTAATTATGAGGATTATAAGGGGCGATCATGGAATTGGAATATACGTACTGGAAATCAAAAGATGGCTGGCTCATAGGTTATCTCAATATCTGGGCCGAACATCTGACGCAGGGTAAGGATATAGCGGAACTTGAGGAAATGCTGCTCGATCTCTATTCGTTCTATAAAGAAGAACAAGAAGAACTTGCCATGGAGAAAAATAAAAAAACAGGTACAATAAAAGTCAGCGCATAATCTTTCATAAACTTCATAAAAAGCAAAAAATAGTAAAAAAACTAGAAAAAAGACTTGCACAACCCGGTTTTTTTTGATACAGTATACGTGATTTTCTTGCAGCAGCAGTTGTAATGACTAGTACCCATGGAGGATTATTATGAGTAAAACAACCGGGAAAGCTATATTTATGCTGGTTATGCTTTCCATCCTTTTGACGGCCTGCGGTAACCCCTCGGGTTCCGGGTCCGGGTCCTCCGGTATCTGGTCAGGCGGGCCGGTGGGTACGCCCCGGTTTTTGTACCTGGGCAGTGATAATAAACCCATTGCCGGGCCAGATGCGGACACGGGAAAAACCCTTGTTTTTATAGACGGAAACCCCCGTGCAGAGACTGTGGTTGTTTCTGCCTTTACCGGCAGTGAATCTAACGATGACGCTGTGTATGTTACCAACAGTAAAAATAACAGCATAGTCTCGTTCTTTTTCCATAAGGGTCAGGCTTTTCCCTGGCAGCTATTGATACAACAGGACGGTGTTGAAACCACCGCTTCTTTGGTAGTTACCGATCGGGCAACGCCCAGGGGTACCATAGTTTTTTCAAATGGGGTTACACTTTCCAATATCAGTCTTTTTATGACACCCTATAAGGGAAGTGCCGCCTTACCCCCCCCCCCCCGCAAAATACACGCTTAAAAAACATACATACTGCTCTTAACCTTTTTGAAAGTATTGGCCGGAATAGAACCGTACTAACCCCGGTTTTTTGTGACGAAGCCGCCGCCGCTTTTATTATGGCGGAGGGACATTCCGCCCCAAAGGAGAGACCGCCTTCCGCCAGTTACCATGGATTTTGGAATGATGTATGGGACTTTTTCTTTGACGACGGCGGCAGTCCCCCGCCTCCTCCTTCGCCGCCGCCTCCTTTATCGGTAACAATTACCGATCCGGATGGCAATAAGGTAGACCCCAAAACGGTATATTACCTTGACCATGGCGAAGAAATGTACTTTGACTTTACGTTCACTCATTTCGATACCAGTACTCCGATAACAGCCAATTTATATGAATCTGAAACAGTGATGTATCTGCATCACTATGCACACGATGGATATGGGTCTAATGAACTAAACGCAAATTATTTTGCGTTTACCCAGGACAATGATGAAAAGCTTGGGACATTCTCCAAAAATTACCGGGTGAAAGTCCGGCGTAAGGATAATTGGGGGTATCACTCACAAGGGTATGTTCAGCTTGTTATTTTCTTTGGCCGAAATACCATAGTTAATGGTAACCGCGATGGCATCTTATTCCATGAACCGGGTACCGCCGCCGCTGTGCGGAATAATTCGGTTTTTGTACTGCATTTTAATGTTTTCCCCAAAAAACCCTATCCGTGGGAAAGCTAATTAGGAGGAATGATGAAAACACTATTAAAAAGCATAATCGCACTTTTTGTTTTTTCTTGTTTATTTCTTGGCTGTGAAAATCCTTCCGGTTCGGAGCCTGTTCCAAAAGAGCTGTCTATTTATTTAGGGACAGCAGGTGATTGGGAAACCAGAGTTTTTGTGCTTACAGTTCAAGAAAACCTGGATTCAGGGATTGTTGCTGGAAGTAAACGAAACGGTGTTTCTTTGGCGTCTTGCCCTTTTCCGCTTAAAACACCGTATCCTCAACTTACAGAAAATTGGACAGGCAGTGGTTCATATTATCTTTTTTTGACACAAATGGATAGTACAGCTACAAAAATTGAAAATATCTATCTATATACAAATGGTGTAACACCAAATGAGAACTTGAGCAATGTACCCAAGTATAACATTACCGGTAAGCATCGTTTGGACAAATGGGCAGATTTTTATAAAATCGCGGACTTTGTAAAATAAAAGTTTTTACCGCAAGTTTGCTGCTGTTGCTGCTTTCGTTACGCTGCCTCGACAAGGTTACTAAAACGGTATAGTATAGGTATAGGGGCTTGTTAGATGGCAAAGACAGTTGATTATCCAAGGGGCATTACCTTTGAGCAAGTTTGGGCGACAATACAAGAGACTGATCGTTTGGTCAAAGAAAACGCCCGGCAGATGAAAGAAACTGACAGGCGGGTTGGGGAACTTACCAATCGTTTTGGCGAAGTAGTTGAATACATGATCGTGCCAAACCTTGTGGCACGATTCCACGATTTAGGTTTTGAGTTTGAAATAACCCACCGCGGTACTGAAATCAGGGATACGGAACATACTATATTTACCGAAATTGATGTGTTCCTTGAAAACGGCGACAAGGTGATGGTTGTTGAAACCAAAACTAAACCAACCGTTGCCGATATTAATGAGCATATCAAACGTATGGAAAAACTCCGCAAATATGCGGATTTACATAACGACAAGCGTAAATATCTTGGCGCTGTTGCGGGGGTAGTTTTTGGCGAAAGCCAGAAGACCTATGCCTTGAAAAAAGGCTTTTATGTAATTGAACCCGCAGGCGATACCTTTAGCATTATTGAACCAAAAGGGAAGTATCACCCCCACGAGTGGTAAGCCGCAATGGAAACACTTCCAGAGAAGCGCTATTACCTTGCCCGAAGGGCCCTTTTTCGGCTAGTATAGTATGGAAAAAACTGGAGGTTAACGGTGAATGCCGATGAGTTACGGTCCAAATATATAGAATTTTTTGTTTCCCACGGCCATGCCCGGATAGAGGGCAAGTCTCTGATCCCGGAAAATGACCCCACGGTACTTTTTACCACCGCAGGTATGCATCCCCTGGTTCCCTATTTATTGGGGGAACCCCATCCGGCGGGGAACCGCCTGGTGGACTACCAGAAGTGTATCCGTACCGGCGATATCGACAGCGTGGGGGACCCCAGCCATTTAACGTTCTTTGAAATGCTGGGTAACTGGTCCCTGGGGGATTATTTTAAGGAAGGGGCCATCAAGATGAGCTGGGAATTCCTTACCTCTCCCAAGTGGCTGGGCATTCCGGCAGAAAAAATCGGCGTTACCGTTTTTGCGGGGGACGAAAACGCTCCCCGGGACGATGAATCGGCAGATGTATGGAGGGCTCTGGGTATACCGGAAAACCGGATCAGTTACCGCCCAAAGGAAGACAACTGGTGGGGCCCTGCGGGAACCACCGGCCCCTGCGGCCCCGATTCGGAAATGTTCTACGATATTGGCAAGGAAAGCTGCGGCCCCGATTGCGGCCCCGGCTGTTCCTGCGGCAAGTGGCTGGAAATCTGGAATGATGTATTCATGCAGTACAACAAAAATGCCCAGGGTGTCTACGAACCCCTGGCCCGTAAGTGTGTGGATACCGGCATGGGTATCGAACGGACCGTAACGATCCTTAACGGAAAAAAATCGGTCTACGATACCGAAGTATTTGCCTCGATTATCGCCGCGGTAACGGCAGCCATGGGAACCGCAGCTTCCGGCCAGGGTGGAAGCCGGGATGTTTATACCTACGGGACCAAAACCGATACAGACCGGTCAATCCGCATTATCTGCGACCATGTCCGGTCTGCGGCCTTTATATTGGGAGACCCCAGGGCGATTAGCCCCTCCAATGTGGGGGCCGGTTATGTACTCAGGCGGCTTATCCGGCGGGCGGTACGGCATGGCCGTAAACTCGGCATAGAAAGCCTCTTGCCCATTGCCGCAGCGGTGGTGGACAAATTCGGCGGCCCCTATCCGGAACTGGCCGCCGCCAGGGCTTCTATTATGGACGAACTGGCCCGGGAAGAAGGAAAATTCCTGGAAACCCTCCAGAAGGGGGAACATGAATTTGAAAAACTGCTCCCCAACCTCTTAAAAGATTCCCGGAAATGTATGTCGGGCCGGCTGGCGTTCAAACTCTACGATACTTACGGCTTCCCCATCGAGCTTACCGAAGAACTGGCCGCCGAAAAAGGGATGACGGTAAACCGGGAAGAATTTGACGAGGCCTTTAAAAAACATCAGGAACTGTCCCGGGCCCAGGGCGGCCAGGCCTTTAAGGGCGGCCTTGTGGACCAGGGCGAAATGGCCGTAAAGTACCATACCGCCACCCACCTGCTCCACAAAGCCCTGCGTATGGTTCTGGGGGATCATGTGGGGCAAAAGGGTTCCAACATTACCGCCGACAGGATGCGTTTTGACTTTTCCCATGGCGAGCCCATGACGGCGGACCAGATAAAACAGGTTCAGGCCATCGTTAATGAACAGATAACAAAGGACCTGCCGGTAACTATGGAAGTAAGCACCCTGGAGGCCGCCAAAGCCGCCGGAGCCATAGCCCTTTTTGGGGAAAAATACGAATCCCAGGTAAAGGTATATACCGTAGGAGAGGGGTCAAACTTCTTTTCCAAAGAAGTGTGCGGCGGCCCCCATGTGGAGCGGACCGGAACCATGGGCCGCTTTACCATCCAGAAAGAACAGTCTTCATCGGCGGGGGTCCGCCGTATCCGGGCGGTTTTGGAATAACGTAACCTTCGGTGCTGGTTATTCGTTTGAGATGTGGTATACTTTTTCTATAAGGTGTTAATTATGAAGCATTGTGTGTTGTTTTTAGTCGTTTTTGCCGCTTTGGCAGCTCCTGTTTTCGGTCAGATCGATCTTCAGCCGGTGGCCATTGTCCGGCTTTCCCGGACCGAACAGGTTTCGGTTAAGCAGTTCAAGGAATACCTGAACTGGCTGAAAATCACCAAGGTTATGAGTACCCAGGATCCCAATGTCCAGCTTACCGATGCCGAAAGGCGGCAGGCCCTGGAAGAACTGGGCAACCAGTTTTTGGCTTGTCAGGCGGCGGAGCAGGAAAAAATAACCGTCACAGACCGGGAGATCAACCAGTATTTTGATCAGAGCATCAAGAATTTTTCAGAAGGCATGACCCAGGTGCTGGGACGTGCGCCGACTGATTCGGAAATTGACACGGAACTGCGGAACCGGACCGGTATGACCAGGGTCAGCTACAAAGAACTTATGAAGCGGACCCTCTTAACAGAAAACTACCTTAAGGTTAAAAAACAGCCCCTTTTTGAGGCAATTAAACCTCCCACCGAGGCGGAAATACAGGTTATTTACAACGATTCAAAGGCCAAGAGCATTTTTGACAATGGTTTTGTCCGGCCCGATACAGCCCGTATCAGGATGCTGATGGTCCCTATCCGCAATCCCGGGGAAAAGGCCTCCGCTTCAACCACGGCAAATACCCTGCTGCGCCAAATTGGAAGCGACCCCAGCAAGTTTGACGAGGCAGTGCGGGACTTCCGCAAGCCCAATTCCGGCTATATCAGCGGCGATGGTTTTGTGTACAAACACGACAGAATACGCCAGGCCATGGGAGCGGCCTTTGTGGATGCGGCATTCAGCCTTAAGCAGGGGGAGGTTTCCAAACTGGTGGAACGGCCCGATGGTTTTTACATTATCAAAGTAGTTGAAACCTACCGGAGTAAAACCCTTACCCTGGATGACATTTATAACCTGGAAGATAACCGGGGCATTACCGTACGGCAGACAATTACCGCCGCAGAAATGGAACGCCGTTTTATGGTCGCTCTACAGCAGGCATCGGAAGAATTGGTTACTGAATTACGGAAAAAAGGCAGTATTCAGATCATGAACGATACCTACGGTAAAATTACCTGGTAAATGGGGTCAAGGCACAAGGGGCGTATATTGGCTTTTCAGGCCCTCTATGCCTGGGATATGGCAGAAAAGGGTGATAAAAAACGGACCCTGACGGATCTGCTGGAACTTTCCTGGCTGGAGGACGATAAACGCCAATCCCTGGGAGATACGGCGGATTTTTCCCGGCTCCTTATAAGCGGTGCGGTGGAAAACAGCGAAGCCGTGGACACCATGATCCGCGGCCATCTGGATCGCTGGGATTTTTCCCGCTTAAACCGGGTCGACCGGGCGCTGCTCCGGCTTGCTGTTTATGAACTGTTGTACCAGACAGCGCCTCCTACGGTTATAATTGACGAGGCAGTAGCTATTTCCAGGTTATACGGTACCGATGATTCCTACCGCTTTATCAACGGGGTTCTGGACGGGGTCCGCAAAGCCATTCAGCTTTCTGCGGAAAAGGAGCGGCCATGAGCAGGTATGAGGACCAGATGCCGTCATCCCGGACAGGTCTTTTAAGGGGCGTATGTCTCCTGGGCCTCGTGATATTACTTGTTCTTGCAGGAGCGCTGGTTTTTCTTTCCATTTACGGAGGTATTCCGCTCTTTTCCCCCGGTTTTGGAAAAAGCTCCTTTGCCCGGGCCCTGGAAACGTATGATCAACGGATCCGGGACAATCCGGATATTCCCTTCCGTCAGCGGAATGCCCTCCTGGATTCGCTGGAAAAAAAAGCCCTGGATACAGAAAATACCCTTTCAGTATTAAAACGTCGTCGGATCCCGGTTTTAGCGAGTTCCCCTTTAGGGGACACCCGGGGTTCCGGGATTCCCTCCCTGGCAGACCGGGAACAGTACCTTGGTTCCTATACCGCCGCCGCAGCCAGAGCCCTCAAGCAGTATCCCTATTCGGCCCAGGTGGGTGCGCTTGCGGCGGAAGCCCTGGTTTTAGCGGGCCTTGATACGGAAGAAAAGACAACGAAGCTTAGAGATTTGGCGGTCCTGATACAGGAGGGGGCTCTGCGGGACCTGGCCCTGGCCTTTGCCGTTTATTCCGGCGCCATGGAAGAC
>BNVB01000062.1 GCA_025997795.1 Spirochaetia bacterium
CCCCATGTGTACCCCCGGCTGCCGCGGGTTAAAGTCCGATGGCGCCGGGTTTAGTGTATGGGCTACGGTAAGATTTTAACGTGAGGAATTCGATGCGCTATGGTAAGATTTAACGTGAAGCAATGCGATTCCTTGACTTTCAGCCTTTGCGGAATTACACTTAAGATTGTTACTAACATTCCAAGTAAAATCCTGTTGTCAGGAGCTATGGAGGCATAGAATGGCTAAAGTTGAGTTAAAGAACATTGGTAAGACCTACGAAGGTAATGTAAAGGCGGTAGAAAACGCCAACATCATCGTAGAAGACAAGGAATTTGTCGTGTTTGTCGGTCCTTCGGGCTGCGGCAAGTCCACCACCCTTAGAATGGTTGCCGGTTTGGAAGACATTACCGAGGGCGAACTGCTTATCGACGGCGAACGGATGAACGATGTACCCCCCAAGGACCGGAATATCGCCATGGTTTTCCAAAACTATGCGCTTTATCCCCATATGTCGGTGTACGAAAACATGGCCTTTGGACTTAAAATTAAAAAAGTTCCCAAGGCAGAAATTGACAAGCGGGTTCACGAAGCGGCCAAAATTCTTGATATCGAAAAATTCCTGGACCGCAAGCCCCGGGCCCTTTCCGGCGGCCAGCGCCAGCGGGTAGCCGTAGGCCGGGCCATCGTCCGGAACCCCAAGGTGTTTCTTTTTGATGAACCGCTGTCTAACCTGGATGCAAAACTCCGTGTCCAGATGCGGGCGGAACTTTCGGACCTGCACCTGCGGCTTAATGCCACCATGATCTATGTTACCCACGATCAGGTAGAAGCCATGACCATGGCAAGCAAAATTGTTGTTATGAAGGATGGCAAGGTCCAGCAGATTGGCGCCCCCCTGCACCTGTATAACCACCCGGCCAACAAATTTGTGGCAGGTTTTATCGGTTCCCCGCCGATGAATTTTCTTACCCTTAAGGTAGAAACTTCCGGAGCGCTTAAGGGCGAAAATTTCGAGATTCGCCCCGCTGCCGCCCACGGAGAGGCCCTTAAAAAGTATCAGGATAAGGATATTTTCTTTGGCATCAGGCCCGAGGATCTGAGTTATACCGAAAGTCCGGAGGACAACAATATTCCCGCCAGGATCACCGTAGTTGAACCCCTTGGAGCGGATATTCACCTTTGGCTTATGGCAGGAAACCAGCCCATGGTAGCCCGGACCGAACCCCACTACAACTTTAAGGTGGGAGACACGGTAAACTTCCGGCCCAACATGGACAAGGCCCAGTATTTTGACCGGGAAACGGAACTTTCTGTTCTTGACGCATAATAATTCCCCCGGTACCTAACACCTTGGATAAATCCATATAAAGCCGTATGCTGGTTTTATGGGAGAGGAAAAAAAAGTACCCGGGTTCCCCTTTAGGGGACACCCGGGTTCCCCTTTAGGGGGACACCCGGGGTTTCTTAAAACCAGCCCGGACGCTCTGGAGCTGTCCAGAGAGCGCCCGGTTTTGGAAGGAAACCGTGTCGTATTTCCTGAATCAAAACAACACAATGAATCTAAATTCCAGCGGGTTGCAAAATTCCTTATCCTTATTGGAAGCGACCGGGCGGCGGAAATTCTTTCCCGGCTTCCGCCGGATCAGGTAGAAGTTATTTCCAAAGAAATCGCTTCTGTACGCGCTGTGGGTTACGAAGAGGGCCGGGTCATACTGGAAGAATTCAGCTCCCTGCTTGCTTCGCCGTACCAGTTGTCGGGGCCGTCTTCCGGCGGGGTGGAAGCGGCCCGGCGGGTTCTTTATGCCGCCTTTGGGCCGGACAAGGGCGAGCGGCTTCTGGTTAAGGCCGTGCCGGAAGTTAAGCCCAATCTTTTTGGTTTTTTGGAAGACTTTTCCGGCGAACAACTGGCGCTGCTCTTTAAAGAAGAACAGCCTTCCGCGGCGGCCATTG
This sequence comes from Spirochaetia bacterium, assembly GCA_025997795.1. Classification (GTDB taxonomy): domain Bacteria; phylum Spirochaetota; class Spirochaetia; order Treponematales; family Breznakiellaceae; genus BNVB01. The sequence goes on from BNVB01000062.1 coordinate 1,933, forward strand.
TCTTTTCCCGGCTGCCCCCTAAACTTGCCGCCGCCGCACTGGCCCGCATTACCGGGGAAAAAAAACTGGAGATTGTCCGGCGCATTGCCAAACAGGCGCCGGTTGCCCCGGAGGTGCTGGAACAGGTAGCCCTGGCCCTGCGGGAAAAAGCCCGGCATATCGGCAAACAGGAAGACGTACACTTTAACGGCATGGAAGCCCTGGCGGCGATCCTTAAATCTTCCGACACCGGTTTTGGGGACGAGATTCTTTCCCAGCTTGAACTGGAAGATCCCGAATTGGGCAAAACCCTTAAAGAGCAGGTTTATACCATTTCGGATCTGCTGGAAGCTTCCGATCTTCCCATCCAGAAAAAACTTGCCTCCATGGACGACAGGGACATTATCCTCTTGCTTAAAGCCAGGGCGGGCAATGAAGATACCATGGCGTTCAGGCAGAAGATCCTTGGTAATCTTTCCCAGGGCAGACGGGAAGCGATTCTGGAAGAAGAAGCAATCGTCGGCGCCGTTCCCCGGCGTGATGTGGAACTTGCTGCCGGAGCTTTCCTTGCCTGGTTCAGACAAAGCAGGGATGAAGGAAGCATTGTGATGAAGAATGACGATTTGATTTTCTAGTTTTGATTTTCTAGTATGGAGCAAAGATGAAAAAAGGCGATACCGTCAGCGGTTTTGAAATTATCGAAACACTGCCGCTGGCAGAACTAAAAGCAGAGGGCATTTGGGCCCGGCACAAAAGCGGTGCAGAATTATTCCATATTCTTAATGATGATCCGGAAAACCTTTTTGGTTTTGCCTTTGCCACTGCCCCGGAGGATTCTACCGGGGCCGCGCATATTCTGGAACATTCGGTACTCTGCGGATCGGAACGGTATCCCCTTAAAGATGCGTTTCTAACCCTGGCCCAGGGAAGCCTCCAGACCTTCCTTAATGCGTGGACGTTTCCCGACAAAACCGTTTATCCTGCCAGTTCGGTAAACGAAAAAGATTATTTTAATTTGATGTCGGTGTATGCCGATGCGGTGTTCCGTCCGCTGCTTTCTGAATGGACCTTTTTGCAGGAAGGCTGGCGTCTTGTGCCGGCAAAAACAGGGCTGGAGTACACCGGCGTGGTGTACAACGAAATGAAGGGCGCCTATTCTTCCATGGATACCTATGCGGGTCTTTGGTCGGTTAAGGGGGTAATGCCCGGAACACCCTATGCCTTTGAATCCGGCGGCGACCCTGAATGTATTCCCGGTTTAAGCTGGCAGGGCCTTAAGGACTTTCACCGCTCCCGGTATGCTCCGGCCAACTGCCGGATATTTCTTGCAGGCAATATCCCTACAGAAAAACAGCTGGAATTTCTGGATAAAAACTGTCTCACAAATCTTCCCGGCGGCTCTGCGGCGGCGCCCATTGCCAAAACCGTCCGCTGGAACAGTCCGCAAAATCTGCGCATAAGCTGCCCCGGCAATGAAGAAGGACAAAAACCGCAGGCCTTTTTGTCCTGGCTTTGTTCGGACAGTACCAGCATTATGGAAACCATGGCGCTTTCCTGCCTGGGGGAAATTCTTTTGGGCCACGACGGATCGCCCCTTACCAGGGCGCTGATCGAATCCGGTTTGGGGGAAGATCTTTCCCCCAGTACCGGCCTGGAGGGGGAACTGCGGGAAACGGTGTTTTGCGTGGGACTCCGGGGCATTCTGGGCGAACGGGAAAAGGCCGAAGAAAATTACCGGCGTTTGGAAGATCTTATTCTGGGGGAACTGCGCCGCCTTGTCAGGGAAGGAATTCCCCGGGAAGAAATAGAAGCGGCCCTTCTTTCCAGTGAATTTGCCCACCGGGAAATCAAACGTTCCCACGGTCCTTATTCGCTGGTGTGGATGCGCCGGGCTTTTCGGGGCTGGCTCTATGGAACAAAACCCTGGGAGTCTCTGCTCTTTGAGCCGAATTTTTCCGCTCTTAAACGCCGTGCTGCAGAAGAAACGGGTTATTTTGAATCACTTATCGAAACGTATCTGTTGAACAATCCCCACCGGGCGCTTATTGCCATTGAAGGCGAGGCGGATTATCTTGCCAAAAAAGAAACGGCCATGGCTTCCCGTTTAGCGGACGAAGAAAAAACCCTGGGAAAAACAGGGAAAAAGGCGTTGGAAAAAAAGAGTGCGGAACTGGAAAAATTCCAGAGCCAAGGAGAAAGTAAGGCCGCGCTGGAAACCATTCCCCATCTTTCCCGGGAAGATTTAGTGCCGGAAGTACAGCCGGTTCCTACGGAACTGCACGGGCCCCTGGGCCAGACCGGCCTTCCCTGTATGGTTCATCCGATTTTTACCAACGGCATAACGTATGCAGACCTGGCTTTTCCCGTGGATGTGCTGGAACCCGAAGACTATGCCTGGCTGCCGTTTTTTGCCCGTACCGTGGTTTCCATGGGGCTGCCCGGTTTGGACTATGGCCAAGTGTCGGGCCTGCTTGCCCGGACTAGCGGGGGTTTTCATGCACTGCTGGAAACCGGATCATCCGCTCCGCCAAATGGCGCAGCCACAAACCCGCTTTGGAAGACGGAACAGGAATTGCAATCCAGGGACTGGATCGTTTACCGGATCAAAGCCCTGGACGAAAAATTGGCCCCTTCGTTAGATCTGGCCAAACGGCTTGTTACCGAGGCGGATTTTTCCGACTTGCGCCGCCTGCGGGATCTGGCGGTGGAAATGAAAAACGACAGCGACGCAAGCCTGGCCCCTGCGGGGCACAGTTATGCGTCGAGCCGGTCCGCATGTTTGTTTTCCCGGGCCAGGACAGTGGACGAGGTATGGAACGGCCTGGGACAAATTCCCTTTGCCCACCGCCTGGTTTCCATGGATATGGGGGAACTGCGGGACCGTATGATCCGCATCCGGGATAGTCTTTTAGAGGGCGGCCTTGCCGTCAACATTACCGTTTCAAACGAGGCGGCAGAAAAAGCCCTTAAAGCGGCGGAATGTTTTGGATCCTTTGGCGCACCAAAACCGGCTAATCCCCGGTGCCGGGAAAAAGAAACCTTTGCGTCCCTTTTGTCGTTTGGCAGACATGATACAGCTGCTGCACCCGGCGAAACACAAGCCGAGGTGTATGTTTCGCCGTCGCTCCAAATCGGTTTTGCCGCCATGTCGCTTCCTGCCGCGCCCTATGGCTCTCCGGAACACGCCGCAGAGCTGGTTTTTGCCCATGAACTTTCTACCGGGGCCCTGTGGGAATCGATACGGATGATGGGCGGAGCCTATGGCGCTTTTGCCCACCCCGATAACCTGGAAAGGGTCTTTTCCTTTTCTACCTACCGGGACCCGGACCCGCTCCGTTCCCTGGAGGCTTTTCCGGCAATTTTGAAGAAGCGGGGTTCCGATGGTATAGACGAAGAAACCCTGACAAAAACAATTATTGGCGCTTATGCCCGGGAGACCCGGCCCCATACCCCGGCAGAAAAGGGTTTTTCCGAATTTCTCCGGCGGCTTTACGGCATTAACGACAGTCACCGCCTGGCCAAACTGCAGTACATGATCGCCCTCAAGGAAGCAGATTCATGCGCTGTTGCCCGCCGCCTTGCCGCCGCAGGAAAGATCGCCGCAGGAAAAACCGGCGGCAGTTTTCCGGTAATCATTGCCGGAACTAAAACGGCAAAAAAAGCAGCGGAAAAACTTGGCGTGGAACTTAAGGAACTGCCGGTATAAAAGCCGCTTAAGGCAAATTGACGCAGCAATTTGCCGTGTTGCTGTTGACACAATTAAAAAAAACTGCTATCATTATCTCTATTCTGGGGGGTGTAGCTCAGTTGGCTAGAGCGCTTGAATGGCATTCACGAGGTCAGGGGTTCAATTCCCCTCACCTCCAGAAATACTAAACTAATCCTTTAGTATATTTTTTTTGTGAGGTAAAGAATGGACAAAGTTATTGAGCAGCTTAAAAAGCTCTACACCCAGCGGAAAGGTCTGGACAAAAAGATTTCCGCACTGGAGACCAAGCTGATTAGCGCTGCCAAAACCGCGGCTAAAGCTAAAACAGCGGTTAAAACAAAGGTTTCCAAGGTAACATCTGCCGCCCGCGGCAGAGGCAGAAAAGCTGCCAAAACAATCCGGGCAAAAGCCGGACTGTAGTAAAAACCGGGTTGCAAAACCCGGTTTTTTTATATATGATCCTTAGATATGGCAAATATGTTTCAAGGGGAGATGGACCCGGAAATAGCCGCCCTGCTTGGATCCGCACCTTCCGCCGCGCCTTCCCCTGCTGTACCGGATTATTCCGCCCTCTTTAATGAACCCCTTGACCTGGATGAAAAGCCCAAAGAAGCGGAACTAAATCTTAATGCAGAAGGTTTCCCGGCAGTAACCAAACGTTTAGAAGCAGCCCCCAACCCCGCTTTTACGGATCCCAATTACTACAAAGCAGCCCTTTCCGGCGAAGGGGACAGCGCCCAGCGGGTTCACAACATTCTGCAAAAATATGTTGGAACCAAGGACCCCAAGGATCGCAGCGTTTACCGTCAGCAGGCAACCACCGCATTCTGGGATTTTATGGCCAATGTAGCCCGCAAAGCGCCGGGAAAACTGCCGGATCATAAAAGATACCTGCTCCGCTTCTTTATACTTCACCCCACCTTTCTTACCCCGGAACACCGGGATTTCTTTGCCAAAGTAGTAATAGACAACGAATTAAACCAGCCCATCTACTACCTGGACGAATGGTTTAAGGCCGTGGGAACCGGGGTAATCCGGAATTCAGCCACCGATGAAGTGCGGGTCTCCAAGGCAAACGCTTCATCCAAACTGCAGCAGCTCCTGGACAAGGCCATGGGTAAACGGGACGGCGCCAGGGGGCTTCTTAAAGCCAAAGATGAAGAACGAATTAACATGGAACGGATTCTGCGGGAACGCATTAAAGATATAACCGAACACTTTCCTTTGGACGGTCTTTCGGATGTTAATTCCTGTTATACAGATCTGCAAAAAAAACTGTTTACCGAAATTCACGATTTGCTTAAAAGCCTTATGAAAACCGATCATGACCTGGATATGTTCTTACGGGATTTTTACCAGGCAGAGGCAGATGTTAAAACCCTGGATGCAAAAATTACCGAAGAAGGCGGCGGCGCCAAGGTTGATGTGGGAGCGGTGGATACGGAATTTAACACAGTCCGGCAGATGGCAAAAATGACCATTGGCCGCCAGGGCAACCATTTTCCCATCCTGAGCGGCGAATATTTCCGTTCTACCACCAACGATGTGGGGTACCGGGAAAATGTAATTAGTATCTTTGCCAAGATAGAAAGCATCGATCCGGAAGCATTCTGCCGGTCCTATAAAAACCGGCTTAACCGCATTGTACCCTATGTGGTTCTTGTTCCCAGTTATGGCGACCTGGGTGTCTGCTGGGAGCCCTTTGACCGCTTTAACCGGGCCACAAGCCGCGGCCGTATTGCTCTGCCCATGTATCCAAAAAATCTTTTTATTGCCATCCTTTCTGCGGTGGCGGATCTGCGCTGGCAGGTTGCAAAAGAAAAGGCATCGTACTACTGGATGGAAGAGGGCCTTACCGGAAACTACTACCAGTGGTTCCAAAAGATGAAGCTTAAGGGCGATCTAAAAGAAGCTTTTATTGCCGACTACATTACCTGGATGACCAAGGAAAGCGAAGCAATACAGAAACTGGACAAGGAAGTTCGGGGTATCTTCTGGCGGTATATTCCCTTTGCCCAGCCGGTTAAGGAAAAACTCCGGGACCGCAGTTATACCTACCAGGATCTTTACCAGCGGGATCTTAACCGCGCCATGTCCGACGGTTATTGATTATGCGGCGGCGGGCCTTTTAATCCGGGAAACGGCCATTTTTTTAGGAAGACCTTTAATGCCCGCTGGTATATCACCACAGAAAGAACTAACGCCGCCACAAACAAAACGGGAAGCCCAACAAAGGCCGATTCTGCAGGAATATGGGGAACAAGCAGGGCCATATAGATAAGCCAAAGAACAAAAAAACAAATCACCGTTACTATAATGTTAAAAACGGTGGCCGCCAGCATAAATACAATATACCGTGTTTTTTGTGTCATGCAGAAAGCTCCGGCTTTTTTACATCTGCCTTAAAGACCGTAATTAAAAGAAAGATACCAAAAAGTATTACAAAGGAATCGGCCAGGTTAAAGGTGGGCCAGCGGTCAAAACCAAGAAAGCCATAGAATTTTACACTGATAAAATCCACCACCCCCGCGGGCCGGAAAACTCTGTCGAGCAAATTCCCCAGGCCCCCGCCCAGGATTCCCGCCAGGGCCCAGCGCTGGGGTTTTGTAAATTCATTGGATTTTAAATAGTAGGCCACAAGCAGGACAAGCACCGCCGCGGGAAGCACCACAAAGAGGACGGGTTTTATCCAGTCCGGCAGATTGTGGCCCAAACTAAAGGCAATGGCGGTGTTCCGTACATGGTAAATTTCCAGCACTTCATTGCCAAAGATATCGGCAATAAAGGTATTGTCCCGGGGCCAGTTTGTTACAATAATCGCCTTGGAAATTTGATCTGCCGCCAGAGTAAGTGCTGTTAAAATAAAGGGCAGTAATTTGTTCTTCACGTTAACCTTCCTGTTATCCCGGAGAGCCGGGTTTATAATCCCGTAGGGATATCAATAAATTCCGTATCAATAGTAAGCTGGGCCGCACATTCTTCCATAACCCGGCGGACTCCCCAAACTTCGGTGGAGTAGTGGCCTCCGGCTATAAGGTTAAGGCGTCCTTCCAGGGCCCCATGATACACGCTGTGTCCTATCTCTCCGGTAATGTAGAGGTCTATCCCTTCGTTCATGGCCTGGAGCGCTTCGGATGATGCTCCGCCGGAAATAACCGCACAGCTTTCGTTCTGCGCTTTTCCAAAGGGATATACCCCCAGGGGGGCTCTGTTTAAATAGGTAATTGCCTGGACGGCTTCGTCTATGGAAAGGGGTTTTTTCAGTTTTCCCTTATAGCCGATTTTTTTGCCATGGTAAAGGCCAAAGGGTTCGGGGTTTTCGATACCCGCCAGTTCCGCCAGGGCGGCATTGTTTCCCAGCCGCGGATGCTGATCCAGGGGCAGATGTACCGCATAAAGGGCAATATTGTGATCCAGCAAAAATTGAAGCCGCTGGCGGTGGGTGCCCTTGAGCGCCAGCGGGGTACCCCAAAAAAGGCCATGGTGAACAAAGAGCATATTGCCCCCCGCACTGGCGCAGCGTTTAAAACTTTCCAGCGACGCATCTACGGCAAAAACGATCTTTTGGATTTCGGCGCCGTTGTTGTCTACCTGAATACCGTTCATGGAAGAATCAATGGAAGCAAATTCTTCTATGTTAAGGAGGGATTTGAAAAACGTATCCAGAGATGCGGTATTTACTGCGCTGGTCATGGCTGGAGTATAGTCTGGCCGGACGGATTTTGCCAGACCCCTCCTCTTTCAACATGGATCCCCTCCAGCGGCGTTTTTTCGAGCGGGGCGGAAGCCTCGGGCACTGTTTCCCCGTTTTCCAGAATAAGGGCGGCAAAGTTGGTGATAAGGGAAGCCGTTAGTTCAGGTCCCCCCCGGAATTCCGTACCATCTGCTCCACGGAAAAGAACACTCAAGAGGGGATAATACCGGGGACTGTCGGAATAGTCAAAGGGACCAGCTCCGGGAACGGCAGCAAGCAGGGCCATATTACGGGAAGCTCCCATGGTCCGCAGAATCGTTTCATAACGGCCGGCCCGTTCTTCAATAACCCGGCCGGAAAGGATAAACAGAACCGGAAGGCCCGGCTGGGGTACATTGCTTATGTGGGTAATTTTCCGGGGAACCAGGCTTTGGAAAAATGTTTCGATTTCCTGGAAAAAGGCGCTTACCCGGGGTTCCTCTTTAGATACCCGGGGTTCCCCTGCCAGGGATGAAAGCAGGGGGGCTTCCACTGCCACAATTCCCCGGACCTGGGGAAAACGGGCGGCAAAAGTATCCTGCCCCGAGAGTCTGGTAAGAGCCGCCCCCCCGGCGCCATAACCGGCAAGGAAGATAGTGTTTCTGTCCGCATAACCCAGCTTGTCCTGGAGGGTTTTATTCTGCCGCAATTCCAGGAGGAGAAACTCCGTATCCTGCTGCCGGCCTGCTTCCAGGTCTCTGCCCCCGGCATTGGCTGCGGCATCTTTCCGCCCCCGGATAAGGGAATTGCCAAGCCGGAACAGGCCGGGGATAAAAAGCCGCACCGGCATTCCTTCCCGGTTAAAGGAAGGGGAATCGAAACCCGGCCGGGAATAGGAAAGAACCGTAAAACCCCGGTCCCGCAGTCTCAGGCAGACAGTGTCACTTACAGTGAAAGAACCTGCTACCGGCGGCAGCAAGATTAGCAAAGGCCGGCCCGGCCCGGCCAAATCGGCCTCGCCAAGGGTCAAATCGGCCTCGTCAACGGCCAAATCGGTTTCCGCGGTCTCCGCAGTTTCCGGGCCATAAATCCGCAGGTATAGTTCCGCGCCCTGTTGATCCCGGAGGAACAGCCTTTCCACCCCCTGGGTACTTAGTTCCATATCCATGGGTGGGGCATACTGCAGGGTTATCCACAGGGTAAAGGCAAATGCGGCAGCGCTGGCAAGGGTAAAAATAAGCCCCTTGTCCCGGAAGGAATCGCTTTGGAGGCCTAAAAAGAGGGCGCCCAGATCCGAAAAATTGGCAAAGGAAAGAAACAGGGCAAACCCAAGGAGGGGGATACATTCGGGCCGGAAGCCGTATGCGGGAAAAATACCCGCCATAATAGCCAGAGCAAGGAGGGGACAGGCGGCCAATCCATCAAGTTTCCACAGACCCCGTACCAGGGGCCGGATAATGGACAAAAATAAAAAAAAAGCGGCAAAAAGCTCAAGTACCCTCAATTCCATTATTTCTTATTATAATGGGTTAAATAGCTTGCGTGAAGTAGCCGAAATTGTTATAATAAGGTAAAGATATCTTTATTCAAGGAATGAGAATGGCCACAGCCCAGGAACTGGTTATTGACGAGGCAAAGATAAAAAAAGCGGTACAATCGGGTATACCGCTGACCATTACCACCTTTACCCTGCCGCATGAAATAGAAGTATATGTTGAACAGATATTAACCCTCTTTCTTAGGGAAGTAGGCCAGGAAAAACTAAAAGATTATGTAGTTTACTGTGTCCAGGAACTGGCGGTAAACGCCAAAAAATCCAATACCAAGCGGGTTTACTTTACCGAACGGGGTCTGGACCTGGCAAATCCCGAAGATTACAAACTTGGTATGACCACTTTTAAGGAAGATACACTTAACAATATAGGCCATTTTCTTCAGCTTCAGAAAGACAAGGGACTTTACATCAAACTAATCTTCCAGGTTAAGAAAAATATTATTTATATTGAAATTCGGAACAACATTGCCATTACCAAAACAGAACTGGTGCGGATTCATGATAAACTGGCCCGTTCCCGGCAGTACAACAACCTGGAAGATGCCCTTTCCCAGGTGCTGGATGATTCCGAAGGGGCCGGGCTGGGACTGGTAATTCTGGTATTGATGCTTAAAAAAATGGGCCTTGACGAAGATTGTTTTGACATCATGGGAACCGATACGGAAACCATTGCCCGGATTATTATCCCCCTGGATAAAACCAGGCTGGAAAGCCTTGCGGACCTGTCCAAGACCATTGTGGAGAATGTTAATTCGCTGCCCCAGTTTCCGGAGAACATTACCATTGTCCAAAGGCTGATTGGCGATCCTAAATCGGAAATGGCCGATATTGCACGGCAAATTTCCATGGACCCGGCGCTGACCGCAGACCTGCTTAAAACCGTTAACTCCGCCCAATATATGCTGGCCAAAAAAGTGGATAATATTTCCGAGGCGGTTAAACTGGTGGGTATGCGGGGTATTAAAAACCTTCTCTATTCATACGGAACCCAGAAGATACTGGGGGACGAAACCAACGAAAAACGGCACCTTTGGGAACACAGTTACAAGACCGCTTTTTATGCCTACAATTTGGTAAAGAACTTCAAAAAAGATCACAACCTCCTGGACGATGTTTATGTGGGCGGCATACTCCACGATATGGGAAAAATTATCTTTGCCAATATCCACCCGGAGCTGCTGGATAAAATAAAAACCTTTTGTGCCGATAAGGGACTGCCCCCTTCTACCTTTGAGGATCTTTCCGCCGGATTAAACCATTCGGAAATTGGCGGCATGGTGGCGGAAAAATGGAATTTCCCCGAACAACTGGTTCATGCTATCCAATTCCACCACGATCCCCTGGCCGCCGCCCCGGAAGAACAGGACCTGGTGCATACTGTTTATCTGGCCAATATGCTCTGCGATTATGAAAATGGCGCTGTTAGTTTTGATCAGTTTGAAACCCAGGTGTTGGATAACTTTGGCATTACCTCAAAAAAGCAGATCGATAGTTTGCTGGAACATTTTTCCGAAGGGTTTAAGAAAGAAAAACAGGGCTGAGGGTTTTTGATCATGTGTACAAATATTTACTGTTTATCTCTTTTTTGTTATACTTCCCGGTATGGAAACTCTTACTACTGCAT
>BNVB01000063.1 GCA_025997795.1 Spirochaetia bacterium
CTTTTTTTAATACATTGTCTTTTAACTCCGATATTATCTCAATTGGCATTTCTTTAACAACATCTAACATTTTATCTGCTTCTCGTTCATTGTATGATTTAATTACATCATAATACACTTCCATTAAATTAATTTTATTCATATATACTTTTGTGTTTTCATCATCAATTGCATCCTTTAATATATTTTTTACATTGCTCGCTCCATTTTCCTTAGCAAAATGTGCTATTAGTGCACAGGCATCCAAAATAAAAACATTCACCCTTCTAATTCCTTTTCATTTTTTTTTGCCTTTATAAAATTTTCGCTCGATAATTTGCCATCAGAGAACATGCCAAATGATTTTTCTAGAATTGCATATTTTTCTACAACTGGCGATAGAACAACATTACCATTTTCCTCGAAGATCCTTATTTTTTCAGAATGAACATAAGAAAAAATCGGTTCTGGCAGTATTTCCCTATCAATTATGACACTTTCCATACAAAACCCTCCAATTACTTTATATTTGGGCTCCTATTGTATTCCATGGCGTAAAACCCTTTGTTCGTAATTCTTTTGTATAACCTTTATCTTTACCAATATTCCAAATATCTATTGTACTTAAGGGTTTTCCCTCTTCTTTTAAGACTTTTTCAGCAAATTCTAGAAAAGTCACTTTTTCAGCAAATTCTAGAAAAGTCACTTTTTCTCCTTAATAACCATATTTTTCCATCATATTTTGAATATTGTCAACCAGTGTTAGGCGTATTGCATATAACGCTCGCTTTTCCCCTTGTACAAGCGGTCTCCTTTTACTACTATTTTACACAATGTTAAAGATGTTTCCTTTAATCAAAGAGATTCTTGCCTCCAATCCTTCGCAGGCAGATTCCAGCGGACTTTGTGTCCGCGGCTGGGTCAGGACCAAACGGGACATGAAAAATCTTGTTTTTGTGGAGGTAAACGACGGTTCCTGTTTTAGGAGTATCCAGTGTACCTTTGACCTTTCCAAAGATGAGGGAAAAACCGGCATGGCAGAAACCCTGGCGGCGCTGGGAACCGGCGCTTCGGTGGAGATTACCGGAGACCTGGTTCCCTCTCCCGCTCAGGGTCAAACGGTGGAAATTGCCGCCTCTTCGATAACCCTTACTGGGGACGCGCCGGGGGAAGAAAAAAACGGCATCCCCCCCTACCCCCTCCAAAAAAAACGCCACAGCCTGGAATTTCTCCGGGAAATGCCCCAGCTCCGGGCCAGGACAAATACCCTGGGGGCGGTAATGCGTTTACGTTCACGGCTTTCCTGGGCGGTACACCAATTTTTCCAGGACCGGGGTTACCAGTACCTCCATACGCCGATCATTACCGGGAGCGATGCCGAAGGGGCCGGGGCGATGTTCAGGGTTACCACGCTGGATTTGGCGGCCCTGGCTGGCGGGAAAAAACCCGATTATACCAGTGATTTTTTTGGCCGGGAAAGTTTTCTTACTGTATCGGGCCAGCTTGAGGCAGAAGCCTATGCCGCAGCCCTTTCCCGGGTTTATACCTTTGGCCCCACCTTCCGGGCGGAAAATTCCAACACCGCCCGGCACCTGGCGGAATTCTGGATGATAGAGCCGGAAACAGCCTTCTTCCGCCTGCCGGAAAATATGGCCCTGGCAGAGGACTTTCTTAGGTTTTGCCTTACCACTATCCTTAACGAATGTGCCGAAGACCTGGCTTTTTTTGACGAGCGGATTGAAAGGGGACTTATTGCCGGTCTCCGGTCGGTGGCGGAAACACCCTTTGTTCACCTTAGCTATACCGATGCGGTAAAGGAACTGGAAAAAGCTGCCGCCTCAAAAACGGATCTTTTTGAATTTAAACCCTGCTGGGGTGCGGATCTCCAGAGCGAACATGAAAAATTCCTTACCGAAGAACTTGTCCATGGGCCGGTGATCGTTACCGATTATCCAAAGGAAATTAAAGCCTTTTACATGAAGATGAACAGCGACGGCAAAACTGTCCGGGCCATGGATGTGCTTGTTCCCCGGCTGGGAGAAATTATCGGCGGCTCCGAGCGGGAAGAAAACCTGAATGCCCTGGAAGCCCGCATGGAAAGCCTTGGTATGGAAAGCGGCCATTATAGCTGGTACCTGGACCTTCGCCGTTATGGCACGGTACCCCATGCGGGCTTTGGCCTGGGCTTTGAACGGCTTGTTCAGTATGTTACCGGCATGGCCAATATCCGGGATGTAATTCCCTATCCCCGGGCGGCGGGGCAGCTTCCATGAAAGCGTTTTTGCTTTTTTGGATTGCTCTATTCTCTTTTGCCGGAACCTCGGTTTTTCTCAACGCCCAGGGGGTCGATCCGCTTTTTCCCGCCGCAGCCCCGCCGGCGGTTTATGTCCGTTCGGCGGTATTGATCGATGCGGAAACGGGGACGATTCTTTTTTCGCTTAACCCCACGCTGATAATTTCCCCGGCATCCCTTACCAAACTTATGACCATTCACCTGACCCTGCGGGAAATAAATGCCCGCCGGATTTCCACCGGAGACATTGTAAAACTGCCGCCGGAAAGCTGGGCGGATAATCAGCCTCCCCGTTCAAGTTTAATGTTCCTTGACAGGGGCCAGCGGGTAACCCTGGGGGAACTGCTCTTGGGACTTGCGGTTTCTTCGGGCAACGATGCAGCCGTGGCCGCGGCCCTGCATGCCGCCCCTTCCATAGAAGCCTTTGTAGCCATGATGAATGCCGAAGCCGGACGGCTGGGGCTTTCTTCCACCCGTTTTACCGAACCGGCGGGAATTTCATCAGAAAACAGTACCACCGCCATGGACCTTGCCCGATTCTGCCGGGTATACCTCCAGGAACATCCCGATGCCCCGGCGCTCCACTCAAGATCAAGTTTTGCCTATCCCCTGGCAGATAATATTCAAAATCCCCGGACCATCGTTCAGTACAACCGCAATTCGCTCCTGGGCAGGGTAAACGGAGTGGACGGCCTTAAAACAGGACATATTACCGAAGCGGGGTTTAACATAGCCCTTTCTGCCAAACGGGGAGAAACCCGGCTTATCGCCATACTGCTTGGGGCGGAAAATGAAGAACAGCGGGACCGGGATGGAGAAGCCCTGCTTAGCTGGGGTTTTGAAAACTTTAAGACCCTTCGTTTTACCGCCATTCCCATTCCCCCGGTACGGGTATGGGGCAGCCGGGAAAAGTATGCTTCCCTAAAACCCGGGGAGGATCTTGCTTTTACCGTGTCGGTCCGGCGGGCAGAAATACTCCGCCAGTCAATAGAATTACAGGATACCCTTAAAGCGCCGATCTCCGCCGGAGGAAATCCGGCCTCCGCCGGGACCCCGGTTTCCACTAAAGTTGGAAACCTGGTCCTGAGTGACAGCATGGGGGAACTGCGCCGGATTCCGCTGGTACTGGAAAAAGAGGCGGTCCGAGGAAATTTTTTCCGGGTTATTCTGGACGGCATAACTCTTTTTTTTAGGAATCTTTTTCGTAAGCCGTAATGGATTTAGTTCCGCAGCTTGCCGGTTCTACCGGCTCCGCTTAATCAGGGCAGAAACCGGCAGTACTTCATAACCTTCCTGGAAAAGGGCATCCAACAGCACTTCCAGGCTGTTAAAGAGATAATCCCTCCTTCCTTCCAGCATTCCAATCCGTATGGGAATAATTGATCCGCCCTGTTTGGCATCCATAATGGCATCGATCATATCCGCCGCAGAAAGCTGTCCCAGGCCCAGCCGTTTGATATCGGAAGAACGAATCCAGTCCTGGCTGTCCACATCCCGGCCGGTGGTACGGTATCCCGCCAGAGACGCAGCTTCGGCAATTTCCCGGGAAACCGCATAATAGGGAGGATGCCACAGGAGCGAAAGTTCTTTGCCGGTAAGTATAAAAAATTCATCTTCATTCCGGGCAAGCCCCTGGGTTACAAATTCCTTGTCTATCCGGTAACGGGCATTGGACAGATCCATGGGGGCATAAAACATGGAAGCGCATTCATGGCCGGCGGCAGCAATATCTTTTACCGACTGCGGATGACGGCGGATAAATTCACCATTGATAAAAAACGTAGCCTGGATACCATAACGTTTAAGTACATCCAGAACAGTGCCAAGACCCGCAGTATCATCGTACAAATCAAAACACAGGGCCAGTTCCCGCAGCTCCCGGGTACCATGGGTAAAGATAAAATTTTCTGTATCCGGAATACGGCTTGGATTTCTCTTTAGAGGATAGCCGGGGTTCCTTTGGAAGCCGGGGTGCCGAAAAATTCCCGGCGCTCCAGCGCCAGGGCCGGGAAGCCCGGTTTCCACTAAAGTTGGAAGCCCGGTTTCCACTAAAGTTGGAAACCCTTCAAAAAGCGGGAAAGTCCCCACGGAACTTAGGTTCCGTACCATGGGAACATTCTCGAAAAAGCCCCCCGCCGTTTCCAGGTAAACCCGGTACCTGGCGGAACTGATGGCTGTCTCCCTGACAGAAGGAAGGCGGTATTCCGTCCAGGCAGAGTTTCCGTCGGTGATGTACCAGGTATTTCCCGAAAAGGCAAAAATACGCCGCTGTCCGGGAATTGTCGCCGCAGAAGCGGCGGCGGTTTCTTCAAAGCCATAACGGGAAACTGAGGCAAGGGTAAGTACCTTCCGTTCCGCCACGGTATTTCCGGAAAGGCGTAATCGTTCAATCAGTTCACCGCCGCCAATCACCAGTTCATTGTTTCCCAGCCAGAGGGCCGAATAAACCGGAGCGGAAGAAAGCGCAACAAGCTGTTTCCATTCCCGGTAATCGTAGAGGAAAAGGCCCGAGGGGCCCCAAAAGAGAATCCGTCTGCCATCGGGAGAAAGAAGCGCATCCGCCGAAGGGGGACGTTCCAGGTTTTCAAAGGTCATACGATCCGGCGAGGGATTTTTAAGCTGGTAAGCCATGACATCCTCTGTGCCGGAAACACCAATAAGCACCGTGGCAACGGTCCCGGACCCACCGGACCCACCGGATCCGCCGGAACCAGGCGGGGACCAAAGCACCCTGATCCGGGCGCCTGAACGGGGAGCCATGACATAGGGCAGCAAGGTATAATTGGTTTTGGTATCTTCATTTATTCCCAGGGGATAATAAAAAAGATTCCGTCCCCCCTTACAGAGGATAAGCGAAGTGCCGTCAGGAGCAACCCAAAAGCGGTCAAAACCGGGATCAAATTCAAAGGGGATTTTTCCCGCGGCTTCTCCGGTTTCCAGAAAACCTGCATAGAGTGTCCGGGTAAAAAGCGATTCATTACGGACCCGGTATACGGTGGATCCCCTAAGATAGTAAAAAGACCCTCCGCCGGATAGGGCGCCAGGTATGGCGGCGGCCATAGTTGGCGCCGCCTGCCCCCAATAGACCGAATTAATTGTTCCTTCTCCAACAATCCGGTACCGTTCATCCGGCGGGGCAGACCGGGTGTTAACCGTATAAAAGTAAAGCTTGTCTCCCTTTGTATAGAGGAAACCCCGGGAATCGGCGCTCCACAGGGCAGGGAAAAAACGGCCGGGCCGTTCAACGCCAAAAGAAACCTTAACACGCTGCCCGGTGGTCTTGTCCAAAAGGCTTAGGGTTCCCCTGGCATGACTTTCCGGCGCCACATAGAGCAGCCAGCGTCCGTCGGCAGAAGCGGCGGTGCTTTCTACCCTGCCTCCGGGAATGCCGCCGGCGGCAAAAGAAGAAAAACCGGGAAATTCCTGGGGAAGCCCGCCGGAAAGGGCCAGACGTTGGCTGCCAAAGGTATTGTGAATAAGCAGTACCCTGCCCTCTTCCACAAGTTCCATTTTTTCGGGAAAAACGCTGAGTTGTTTTAAGGAACGGTTTTCTAAATCAGCATAAAAAAGGGCGCTTTGTCTTTCCGCCCCGCCGCCGGATGAATCGGCCTTAAAAAGCAATGTATCTTCGGAAAGGTCCAGGCCGGAAAAGCGGATCTTTCCACCGCAGGGAAAAACCGCCAAAAGAAAAAGAAACAGTACCAAGACCGCCCGGAAACCGGTACAAGCAGTAAATCTGGTTTTAGCCCTTTCCGGAGTCCGCTGCAGCTTCATTCCCCAAAACTCCGGTCTGCCAGAATGGTATTCAACTCGTCTTCAATTAAAACAAGGGCTGCTTCGAGTTTTTGGATACGTTTTAGCGAACCCTGGTGATTGGTATCTTCCAGGCGTTCGCAAATCTCATCCAGCATGGTTTCAAAGGAAACGGGAAGCGGTTCAGCGGCGGGAATAACGGTATAGTCCTCGGCGGGGATAAAAAAATCTCCCGCCGGAACAGGGCCGGAAAAATCAGTTGGTTTCACGTAATTCAACGGCGCCGGCCGCGGTCTGCCCCAGGGGACCTCCGTTTTCTGCACCGGCAAAAGCCCTTATAAAAGTAACCACCGCAAAAAAGGCGATAAGGATCAAAACAAGTTTGCGCATGGTTCCTCCACTAAGGTACAGTTTAGCATTATTTGTTAAGCACTTCAAGGGGGTTTATGGCCCGCTTGTTTTTATATACCGAAAAATGCAGATGCGGCCCGGTACTCCGGCCGGTATTGCCTACCTGGCCGATAATTGCTCCCTGGTTTACATAAACGCCGTTTTTTACCAGAATTTTGCTCAAATGGGCATACATGGTCTGGTATTCGGCAGAATGGGTTATAATGATAAAGTTGCCGTACACCGCGTTATAACCCGTGGCGGATACCCGTCCGTCGGAGGAAACCTTGACCGATGTTCCCGTGGGGGCGGAAATATCCAGCCCTGCATGGAAACTCCGGGCACCGGAAAACGGATCGTTCCGCCAGCCATAGGAAGAAGTCCGCCTGCCGCTGATGGGCCACAGGAATAATTGACCCAAAGCCTGCCGCAGGGCATTTTTATCCATTTTTGCGCCGGGAATAAAGAGCACCGTACCCGCCTCAATATCGCCGCTTTGAATATCGTTCGCATCCAAAACCGCCTCCAGGGGTACATCCATGGTTTTGGCTATTTTGGTATAACTGTCTCCGCTTTTTACCGTATAAGGTATGCCGTCCATATTGGGGATACGGATTTTTTCCCCTGCCCGTAATTGCCTGACATTACGAAGATTGTTGGATGCAATAATTGCATCCAGGGAAAGGCCGAACCGTTTGGCAATGGCTTCCACCGAATCTCCGCTCACTACCGTATACGACTGCCAGGCAAAAACTTCGGTTAAATCCAGGGGTATTTCATCCCCTGGGGAAGTCCCGGGGATGCCGGAAAGACCCCCCGGGGATACCGGGAGCCGTGCTTCGGGCGGTTCCGGATCGGGAATATAACCGGTGCGGATAATAAGGGCCAGACATACTACGCCAATACAAAGTAATACCGGAAGGCCCCGGTGGAAATGTGCCGGGGAAAGCCCTTCAAAAGACAGTTCCGGCATACGAAAGCCAGGGGGATTTTTCCGCCGGATCGGTTTTTGGGCCGAAGTATCCGCCCGTACCTTCCGGTTTATCATTTCCAGAATGGGGTTTTTCTTTCGTTTGGGAAGACGCTGATTAACGATAAAAGAATTATCCGGCAAAACCCGGTACTTCATCGCAGTGGATAAAAGCGAGGAATCCGGGCGCCGTTTTATCTCTTGTGCGGCGATAATATCCTTCATTGGTTTTTTATCGACATAATCAAAGCTAATCATTATACTTGCCGATAGTATGGAACAGAAACGACAAAAGGACCTGCGGATTGTACTCCTGGCCCTGGCTTTTGCGTTAATCATCAAGCTCTTTCTTGTAGATCTTATGGTTACCCAGGGACGCTCCATGCTGCCAACCCTGCATCCCGGATCGCTGCTTGTGGTTAACAAGGCGGCCTATGGTTTCCGGCTTCCCATTGTGGGAATGTACCTTTTCCGCTGGGGGGCTCCCCAATCGGGGGATATGGTGGTTTTTTACACTCCGCTGGGGGAACGGGCGGTAAAACGCTGTTCCTATGTGGATAAAGGAAACTTTTTTGCCCGGGGCGATAACGACCTGGAATCCTTCGATTCCCGCTCCTACGGTCTTATTTCGGTAGATCATATTTTGGGAAAAGTAGTGGCTGTTAAATGAATTTGAGTGAAAACCGCAACCAGACAAAACGGCGCTTTTTTCTTATTGCCCTTATTTTGGGTGCTGCGGCCTTCTCTATCCTTGTCCGTTATTTCGCTATTATGCTGAACCCGCCGGGGGCTGAATTTTTTGCCGCCCCCCGGCAGGTAACGGAACGGGGAGCTATCCTGGACCGGAACGGCCGTATCATGGCCCTCCAGACACGGCTTGGCAATATTTCCGTATGGCGCCCCGATATAACTGCTATTGAGGAACTTGTTGTTGACCTGGAACCGCTCCTGGAAATACCCGCCGCCAAAATCCGGAGTACCATAGAATCATCTTCCAGCGATTTTCTCTACCTTAAAAAACAGGCGGAACAATCGGTGATTCAGCGTATCCAAACCCTCCGTTCCCAGGGAAAACTGGCGGGGGTCAGCATTGAACCCGTCATGGGCCGCATTTATCCGGAAAAAAACCTTGCCGCCCAGATTGTTGGTTTTACGGGCAGTAATAACGCGGGCCTGGCGGGGGTTGAATATTCCTTTGACGCCGAACTGGCCCCCCGGAACGGCCGGAACGGCAGTCAGGTGGTGCTGACCATTGATACCAATATTCAGTATATCCTGGAGGATATTGCCGGCCGGGCTATGGAAGAAAACAAGGCCGAGGCGGTAATGCTTATGGCCATGGATCCCCGGACGGGGGATATTTTGGGGTCCGCAAGTCTTCCCGGTTTTGACCCCAACGATGTTCAAAATTCCGATGAAATTTCCCGGATGGACCGGACCGCCATTTGGGCCTATGAACCGGGATCGGTATTTAAAGTTTTTTCAATATCCGCCCTGCTTGATTCAGAGGCCATAACCCCGGACACGGTTTTTGTCTGTAACGGCCAATATACCCGGGGAGACCGTATTACCATAAAATGTATGGGAATCCACGGCAGGGTGAACGCTGCGGATATTATTGTTCATTCCTGCAATGCCGGAGCCGCCTATGCCTCGGACCGTTTGGGAGCCGCCGCCTTTGCCCAGGCGGTGGAAAACTTTGGCTTTGGAAGCAGAACCGGCGCGGGGGTTCCCGGCGAAACGCCGGGTTTCTTCCGCCCCGTAGCTGAGTGGTCGGAACGATCCCGGCCTACCATCACCATGGGCCAGGAAATCAGCGTCTCTGCCCTCCAGGTTCTCCAGGCTTCCACAGCGGTGGCCAACGACGGTCTGCTTATGCCTCCCCGGGTAGTATCCCGTATTATTTCTGACGACGGCAAAACGATCCAGGAATACCGCCAGGCCCAGCCGCGGCGTATTATCAGTGCGGAGACCGCGGCGAATATGCGGCGGTACATGGAAGCGGGTACCGAAGATTTGGGGATAGGCCGTTTCGCACGGATCCGGGATATTGCCCTGGCGGTCAAAACCGGTACCGCCCAGGTTATCGATCCTGCAACCCGGGCCTATTCGGAAACCAATTATATCGCCAGTTGTCTGGCCCTGCTCCCGGCGGAAAATCCGTCGCTGGTACTGTATATGGTGATTGTACGGCCCATGGGAAACTATTACTTTGGCAGCCGTACCGCCGCTCCGGCCATCCGGGAAGCCGCCGAAGCGCTGATCGACTACCTGGGGATTCCCCGGGGCAGGAATCCCCAGGTTAGCCATACCGGGGAACTATCTATCCCCATGGATGAAAATCTTTCCATCGGCGACATTGTACCGGATTTTACCGGCCGGGCAAAACGGAACCTGGTACCCCTCCTGCTCCGGAACGATCTGCTCCTGGACATCCGGGGCGAAGGCTGGGTAGTGCGGCAATACCCGCCGCCGGGAACTCCCTTTAAACCGGGTATGACCATAACCCTGGAACTGGAATGATTGATCCGCCGGAAGCGCCTTTTCTGGAACAAAACCTTTCCCTGCTCCGTTCCCGGTATCCGGGACTGGCCGAAGTGGTATTTGATAACGGGCACAACGGTGCCTGGTCTATAAAACGGAGCGCCCTTGGGGATCCTACCCTAAGTTACAACGGCGTTTATATCCATTCCAGCCGGGACCCGGCAAAGGAAGGAAAACGCCAGGCTGAAGCGGCATTGGAAACGGCGGAAAAATCCGGCGGCAGCGGCGGGGGTCTTATTTTCCTTCTGGGTTTTTGCCTGGGTTATACCGCCGAAGCATTAGCGCTTAAAGAGGACACTACCCTTGTAATCGTAGAAAAACGGAAAGAACTGTTCCGTCTGGCCCTGGAAGAACGGAACCTGGAAACCCTCTTGGGGCCGGGCCGGGCGGTATTTGTTATTGGCGGCGAAAGCGGATCCGTTACCGGGGCTCTGGCCCTGCTTGAAAAGGCCGGAAGGCAGCAACAGCCGCTGGTGATCAAAAACCGGGCCCTTACCAGTCTTACAGCAGAAGATGAAAACTGGTATGCCGAAGCCGAAGGGCGGATAAAAACCTGGGCTTCCAAGGATGAAATTAACGCCGCGACCCTCCGGCGTTTTGGCAGGCGGTGGACAAAAAACCTGGGGGCAAATCTTTCCGGGGTATACCGCTTTCCGGGGGTCCACAACTTTGAAGATATCCTTAAGGATACGGGGATTCCGGTGTTCCTTGCTGCCGCAGGGCCTTCCCTTACGCTGGCCGACACGGCGCTAAAAGCCATTTACCGCCGTGCGGTTACCGTGGCGGTGGATACTTCCCTCCGCTTCCTTGTTAAGCGGGGCATAGAACCGGACTTTGTGGTATCCGTCGATCCACAGTACTGGAACGCCCTTCACCTCCACCGCCTCCGCTCCCCCGCTACGGCCCTGGTTGCCGAATCGGCGGTTTACCCTTCGGTGCTTCATATGAACGAAGGAACCTTTGGCCGGGTGCTTTTTTGCCAATCCCTTTTTCCCCTGGGCCGTTTTATTGAAGACCGGACCGATCCCAAGGGCCCGTTGGGAGCCGGGGGATCGGTGGCTACCACTGCCTGGGATTTTGCCCGGCTTCTGGGACCAGAAGACATCTGGATTGCCGGGCTGGATCTGGCTTTTCCCGGTTACCATACCCACTTTAAGGGGGCCCTCTTTGAAGAAAATGGCCATGCCGTTTCTTCCCGGTACTGTCCGGTTGAAACCCTCTCTGTCCGGGCGCTGGAAAGCGGAATACCCTTTAGCGCCCCCGCTGCGGGGGGGGCTAAAGTCCTTACGGACCGGCGGCTTTCCCTCTATGCGGCATGGTTCGAAAACCGCTTTAGCCAGACAGCGATCAACAACTACAGCCTAACGGCCAGCGAAGTGGCTTCAGCAGACAAACCAGCCGCCGGTTTGGCCATCCCCGGCCTTGAGCCCGCACAACTGGAAAAACTCCTGGCACAACGGGAATGCCGGGACGAGATAAACCGGCTCTTTGGCGGGGTTTACAAAAACATGGATGCTGCCTTTTACGAAAAAACAGCCGCACAAAACCGGGAAAACCGTTATTCCAAAGCCCTCAAAAGCCTTATTTCCGGTCTGGAAGAACTTGAAACAGCGGCAGAAGATGCCGGAAGCGCCGCTCGACGGGGCCTTAAACATCCTCCGGCGGGGGCGGAACAGGAAAAACTGCTCAAAAAATTCGACACGGTTAACCGGATCATCGCGGAAAGTTCCGTAAAGGAAGCGGCAGGTTTCCTCTTTCCCTCTGCGGAAAAACTGGAAGCCGAGGCGGAATTGGCCGAAACGGAACCGGATTCCAACTTTAGTGGAAGCCGGCTGTCCTCTAAAGAGGAAGCCTGGCGGCGGTATTTGGCTTTTTCCGTCAGCTTTTACCATTCCCTCCTAGAGGCGGTACATTTTACCCTGGAAACCCTGAAAAAAAAGACCTAAAAGC
>BNVB01000064.1 GCA_025997795.1 Spirochaetia bacterium
CCGGCCTGCCGGAAGGGACCGCCAGAAGCATTTCCAGAAAAGGGGTCTTGCCTAAATCGCTGGTAACAGAAAAGAGGATGATCGAAGTGTCCCGTTCCGCCAGGCGGGTAAAGATACGCACGGTCTGCCCCAGATCGATAATTTCCCCGGAAAGAATATAATCCCCCCGGACATTCGGCCCCTGGCTTATCACGCGGGCCCCCGCTCCGCTTAGACCATTGATGCTGTTTTGTTTCCAGTAATTCCCCAGGGGCGATTCCAGCCCGGAACTGGAGAAGGAACTTACTTCAATCGTCCCGGCGGATTTACCTGAACGGTCAAGCTGTTGTTTGACAGCCAAAGCGGCATTGGCACATTCCCTGTCCAGATCCTCCAGGGACTGTACGGCCCTTTGACCCGAAAGGGAAAATATACCCGCAAACAAAAACACCGCAAAAACCATCGCCTTTTTCATAACAGCTCCTAGAGGAGAGTATAGCATTTTTTTGAGTTACGAGTAATTGTTTGGTTATTGATGATTTCCCTGTAAAAATCCCTGCGAAGGCTTGTTTTTTTCATAATATGTGCTATAGTAAGCTTATCTACCAGCCAATGGCTGGAATAAACTGCCTCCAGGAGCAAAAAATGACTAAAATAGCCAAAAAACATGTTACGGCGGGTACTTTACCTACCCGGCGAAGTCATGATAATCTAGAAAAGCGTTCTCCGTTCTCCGTTCTCCGTTCTCCGTTCTCCGTTCTCCGTTCTCCGTTCTCCGTTCTCCGTTACAGCACGGTAGTCTAGCCCTTCTTTTCCTTAGCCTGTTGTTCGTACTTTCCTCCTGTGGCAACCTCACCGATGGCGGGACCACCCTTACCCTGCTCCTGAGTGAGGGCAAATCTGTTACCTATACTCCGTTGTCAGGGCCGGGGGTGGTTGATATTAGTCAGCTTACCTATATCATCCACGGAAGCGGCCCCGGTATACTGTCAAAGACCGTCCAGGGCGGCGGTTCCATTACACTATCGCTGGTTCCGGGAAACTGGACTATACAGGTAACGGCTAAGTATGGTGATATGCTCTATGCCGAAAGTGAACCCCAATCTGTAAACGTTCAAGCGGGGGGAAACAATGCCGCCGCCATAACCATAGGTCCCGCATGGTCGGCGGGGAACACCGAAGACTTTGGCGGTGACCCTGTTGAATATAAGTATTTTTCTGCAAGCGATGCGGCAACAAGTGCCCTGGAAAGCTACATTGGAGGCTTAACGTCGGGAAATTATGTTGTTATTGTGGATGGTACCCATACCATAGGCACCACCGTAAACATCGGCGGCGGCAATATTTCCCTGCGGGGACCCGGGAACATCAACTGTACCGGGGGTTCAATGTTCACTATACCAGGCGGTGAACTGATCCTCCGGGGCCCCACCCTGCAAGGGGGTTCCAACGGCAATCCTCTGGTACAAGTTACCGGCGGCACCCTCACTCTCCGTGAGGGGGCCATTAAGGGCCATACTAACACCTCAACCACCTTCGGCGGCGGGGTGTCTGTCAGCAATACCAGTATCTTCAATATGTACGGCGGGAGTATCGACAATAACCATGCCGACAGCGGCGGCGGAGTGTTAGTCAGTGCCGGCGGTACCTTCACCATGTACGGCGGGACTATCAGCGACAATAAAGCTACCACCGGCAGCGCTGGCGGGGTGTTTGTCTACGGCGGCATCTTCACCATGAACGGTGGGAGCATTAGCAGCAATACCGCCGTGAACCTTGGCGGCGGGGCGTATGTCTACAGCAACGGCATCTTCACCATGAACGACGGGGACATCAGCGGTAATACCGTCGGCGGCGGCGGCCGCGGCGGCGGAGTAAATATCGCTGGCGGTGGGAAATTCAAAATGTCCGGCGGTATCATAAGCGGTTCTGTGCCTTATACATACTATCCAGCCAACACTGCGCCGGGTGTGGATAGCGCTTTGTTTAAAGAATCCGGTACTAGTACCGCCACATGGGGCCCCGGCGGAGCGGGGAATAATTTCGGCACTCCTGGCGCCGACACCTATATTGATAACACCATTCATATAATAGGCGGGGTGCAGATAACAACATGGTAAGGGTTAACGCATAAGGAAGAAAACCCTCGGCCAAGGCCGGGGCGGGCTGTCGGGAAGAAAAAGTCCCATAGCAACAGCGAAACCCGCCCGCCATGCAGTAATACGCCTTGGCGGGAGTATGTTGCACTGGGGAGGGTAATGGGCAGTGAAAACATTTTGGAATTCCTCGCCCAGGGATACCGTACCCGGCGA
The DNA here is from genome assembly GCA_025997795.1 of Spirochaetia bacterium. Lineage (GTDB taxonomy): Bacteria > Spirochaetota > Spirochaetia > Treponematales > Breznakiellaceae > BNVB01. Next base: position 2,292 of record BNVB01000064.1, read on the forward strand.
AGAACTTAAAATGATCCACCAAATGTAGGTATGCCTGGGCGAATTCTACAAGCGTTTTCACTGCCCATTGCCCTTCCCAACGGAGGGAGCCTACACACGCCAAGGCGAATAACCACTACGACCCGGAAAACAAAATACCCTTCGGTGGACTAACAACAGCAATAATCACGTTAGAATTAGAAAAGCTGGCGGTAACAGCAGAAAAAGCAGTTTCCGCCATGAGCGAAAAAGAACGCTGGGCCGTATTTTTTAAGTATTACAACGATACGGAAAAACAGCCCCTGATACAAGAGATAACCCGCAAAGAGGAGGGCATAGCAATGGCGGCAGACGTAATCAGCGGATTTACCGCAGATGAAGTAGCGTTTTTCCATGAGATGAGTGTGGAAAAGTACGAACTGGATATGCGGGCCCATGCGCAGGAAGCCGAGGAGATAGGCGAAGCTAGGGGTGAGGCCAGAGGCCGGGCAGAGGGCGAGGCAAAAGAACGGGCCAGGATACTGAATCTGCTCAAAAGGGCTGGCTATGACACCCAGGGTATAGAGGCGGCGCTGAAAAATAGCGAATAGCCCGATACGGAAAAACAGCCGCTGATACAAGCGATAACCCGCAAAGAGGAGGGCATGGCGGACGGGCTTATGCCGGAACTGTAACATCCCTCCGTTTTATAGTATACTTCTCCCATGAGCGGTAAGCAAAAGTCCGGTTTAAGGGAATTCCGGACGGTTATACCCTACTTAAAAAAATACCGCGTAAGTTACATCCTGGGTTTTGTCTGTCTTGTGGTGGTGGACGGCGCCCAGGCAGTAATTCCCCAGTTTATCCGGATGGCGGTGGATCTTATTACCGCCGGGGATTTTGCCTGGATGGCGGTGTTCCGCCTCTGCCTTGCCATGCTGGGTGTCATGGCGCTGATTGCGCTGGGCCGTTTCCTGTGGCGTTACTTTATCCACGGATCTTCCCGCCGTATAGAGACGGAACTGCGGGACAATCTTTTTGGACACCTCCTTACCCTGTCGTGGGATTTTTACCAGAAACATAAAATCGGCGATCTTATGGCCCGGTCAATTAACGACATCAATGCTATCCGCAATGCCCTGGGCTGGGGGCTTGTTACCCTGGTGGACGGTACGGTAATGGCTTCCGCAATCCTGGTGATCATCTTTGTGCAGGATCCCCGGACGGCGGTTTTCTGCATTATTCCCCTGCCGTTTATTACTATTATAATGCTGTTGTTCGGCAAGGCCATGGGCCGCCTTTTTCACCGGGCCCAGGAAACCTATTCGACCATGAGCGATACGGTCCAGGAAACGTTTGCCGGAATCCGGGTTATCAAATCTTTTGTTAAAGAATGGTGGTTTATCAAAAAATTCGCAGAGGCCAACGACGATTACCGGAAGGCCAATATGGGGCTGGTAAAACTCTACGGTGTCTTTTTTCCCTTTGTTAGTTTTCTGGCGGGCCTTACAACGATTATCCTCCTGCTGGTAGGAGGCCGCCGGGTAGTAACGGGAGATTTAAGCCCCGGCGAACTGGTGGCTCTTTTTAGTTATTTGCAAATGTTGATCTGGCCCCTTATGGGCGCGGGTTTTATGGTGAACATGATCCAGCGGGGAGCGGCCAGCATGGGCCGGATCAACGAACTTCTTAACAGCGAACCTTCCATACAAAGCCCCCAATTTCCGGAATCGCCGGAATCGCAATCACCGCAGTTAATTCAATCGCGCCGGAATAATCCGGTAATAGAACTGCGGAACCTGTCGTTTTCCTACGGTCAACAAAAAGCGGAAACAGAAACACAAAACCCCGAGGACAATCCCGTTCCGGTACTTAAGGATATTTCTCTTTCCATACCCCGGGGAACGGTTTTGGGAATTCTGGGCAGAACCGGATCGGGAAAATCGACGCTGCTTAAAACATTAACCCGCACGGTGGATCCGCCGGACGGGACAGTTTTTGTGGAAGGAATCGATGTAAAAAAACGGGACCTGCAGGATCTGCGCCGTCTCTTTGGGGTAAGCCCCCAGGACAGTTATCTTTTTTCCGATTCCATCAAAAATAACATCGCCTACGGAAACAAGGGCGAGGAGGAACCGGACGAGGCTGCATTGAACCTGGCGGCGGGGCTTTCCGCCCTGGACGGGGATTTAGCGGCCTTCGGCGGCGGCTGGGATACCCTTATCGGCGAGCGGGGCCTTACCCTTTCGGGGGGCCAGAAACAGCGGGTGGCTATTGCCCGCTCGCTCCTGGCGGCGCCGGAGATACTGGTGTTGGACGATGCCTTTTCTGCGGTAGATGCCGAAACGGAAAAACGGATATTAACGGGGGTGCTGGAAGAACGGCGCAAGGGAAAGGGCAAAACAACGATTATCGTTTCCCACCGGGTTTCCACCTTAAGCAGCGCCGGTATGGTGGCGGTGCTGGAAGATGGGCGCTTAAGCGAACTGGGGACACCTGCGGAACTGCTTAAGGCGGGCCGGTTTTTTGCCCGGATGGCGGAACTCCAACGGCTTGGAGAAGGCGCCGGTTCCGCTGCGGCTGGAGGTTCGCTTGGCTGATTATTTTGAAACCGAGGAAGTGGTCAAGGAGTACGATTCCACAATTTCCGCCCGGATCCTTTCGTACCTAAAACCCTATAAAATACTTGCCGGTGCGGCTCTTATTGCCCTCTTTTTTTCCACCCTGGGGGAACTCTTGGTGCCGGTACTGCAGCAGCGGCTTATCGACCGGGCGGTCATGGCCCGCTTCCTTCCCCTGCGTCTTAACGGCCGGGACCCCGCCGATTTTGCGGTTTCGCTTAGCGGTGAAACATACCGGGCCCTGGAAGAACTGGCGGCGGTAAAGGGAGTTCTTGCGGCGGGGGATTACCGCTTTGTGCCGCAGGACGAAAAAATCCGGGTTTCCAAAAAAGCCGAGTTGGAACTTAAAGCGGCGGGTATTTTGGAAGCGGATCAATGGTATGCCTTTCCGCTGGCCGCCGGCTTAGACACAGAGCCTGCGGCGGGAACAGGGGCGGATTTTTCGGCGGCCCTGGGCATTGTAAAAAAATATCCGGGCCTCTTTGTCCGGGGGAGCGCCGCAGGGGCTATCAGAACAAAGGACCTGGCCGCACTTACAACCGAAGAAAAGCGGGTCATCCGCGGCCGGGATCTTGCGCTTATAACCCGGACGGTATTGATCATCCTGGGAATACTGGTATCGATTCTGGTGTTTACCTTTATTGAAACCTGGACTTCGGTTCTTATCGGCCAGCGGGTAATGAAAGACATACGGCTGGAGTTGTTTAAAAAAACCGCGTCCCAGTCTACGGCCTTTCTTTCCCGGCATCCGGTGGGGCGTATTGTTACCCGGCTTACCGGGGATGTGGAAACAATCAACGAATTTTTTACCAATGTGTTAGTTGCTTTTTTAAAAGATTTTTCCGTTATGGCCGGAGCGCTGGTTACCTTGTTTGTGTTGTCACCCAAGCTGGCGGGTGTTACGCTTTTGACCCTGCCGCCGGTACTGGTAATTACCGCCTTTTCCCGGGTCCGGGCCAGGGATGCTTTCCGGCAGCAGCGGACTGCTTCTTCCCGGGTTAATTCTTACCTTTCCGAGCGGCTTTCCGGGGTACAGGTGGTGCAGTTGTTTCTGGGGGAAAAACGGAGCCGGAAGGAATTCGGCCGCCGGGACGGGGAATACCTTAAGGCCAATCTTGCAGAAATGTTTGTGTACGCCACCTTCCGGCCGATGATCGATTTTATGTCCACCTTAACCACCGCCACGGTAATCGCCGTGGGGGCCAACTTTGTGCTTAACCTGTCCCTTTCGCTGGGGGTGCTTATTGCCTTTATCAACCTGGTGGGGCTCTTTTATTCGCCGGTGATGGATATTGCCGAAAAGTACACTTTGCTCCAGTCCGCCATGGCCGGGGGGGAACGGGTTTTTGCATTGCTTGATGTAAAAGAGAACATACCTGACGAAGGGAAAAAAAGCATTGAAGCTTCCCCGGTAAAAGGAACTATTAACTTTGATCATGTGTCCTTTGCCTACAAGGAAGGGGAGGATGTGTTAAAGGATTTAAGCTTTACCGTTCACCCCGGCGAGATGGCCGCCATTGTGGGTTATACCGGAGCGGGAAAAACAACGATTACAAACGTGCTTACCCGGCTTTGGGATATACGGGCGGGCAGTCTTACCCTGGACGGAATCCCCATTGCAGACATTCCCCTCCCGGAACTCCGCCGTTCGGTACTGCCTGTCCTTCAGGAAGTGTTTCTTTTTTCCGGCACCGTGGCGGAAAATATTTCCCTGGGTCTGCCTTTAAGCAAAGAGGACATAAGCGAAGCGGCCAAAGCGGTACATGCCCATGAATTTATTACCGGTCTTCCCCAGGGTTACGATACGGTGCTTTCCGAAGGGGCGGCAAATATTTCTTCGGGCCAGCGGCAGCTCTTAAGTTTTGCCAGGGTTATCGCCCACAATCCCGCTTTGGTTATTCTTGACGAAGCTACCAGTTCCATCGACACCGAAACGGAGCGGCTTATCCAGCTGGGAATACAGCGGGTACTGGCGGGCCGTACGTCTATCGTTATTGCCCACCGGCTTTCTACCATACGCCACGCCGACAGGATCCTTGTCCTCCAGGGCGGCCGCCTTGTGGAAGAAGGCCGCCATGAGGAACTTATCGCAAAAAATGGATTGTATGCCGGACTTTACCGGCTGCAGTTTGAAGAGTCATTGTAACAACGCCGCTGCTTGTCTGTGGTTCCATCGTGCGGCAATATCCGAAGGGCTTTCTGCAGCCACATTCCGGATGTTTTTATTTGCTCCCAGTTCCAGCAATATGCTTATCATGTCGGTTCTGCCGGTTTGTGCGGCATAGTGGAGGACCGTGTTCCCCGTACCATCCCGGGCATTAATCGCGGGGCCGGAAAATACCGCCCGTACTGCGGTTTCTCCCCTGGAAAGGGACACAAAGGCGGGGGTCTTTCCATCTGCCGCGGGAACAAATACATCGGAGCCCGCATCGGCGAGTATCTTTGTTTCCTCCAACGCGTTTAAGTCCAGGGCCAGGCGCAGGGCAGTGCGGCCTTCGGAATCCACCGCAGAGACTCGGCTGCCCCGGCCGATAATCGTCTGAAGCATTGATGGAGCGGCATGCTGCCGTACGGCGATGTGAAGGGGAGAAAGGCCGTCGTCATCGCTCATAGCGATACGATCCTTGGTTAAAAGAGTGCTTACCATGGCGGGAGAAATGGTCAGGGCGATCCGGAAGGGGGTGATCCCTTGAGAATTGCGGGCATGGATGGGCGCTCCGTTATTTAAGAGTAATGTTACAAGATCAATGGACTGTTTAGTTACGGCGATATGGAGGGGTGTGTCGCCGGTATTGTTTCGGGTAATGGGGTCCGCTCCCGCTTCGACAAGCCGTTCCACGGATCCGGCGGATCCTCCCTGGACCGCTTCCATGAGGGGCGTATTTCCCAGGCCATCCCGGATTTCAATATTGGCGCCCCGTTTGATTAAGAGGGTTTCCGGCGAAGTAAGGCCCAGCCGTACCGCTTCGTGGAGCGGCGATTTTCCTGCCAGGTTTTGGACATTGACACTATTCCCCGCATTGATAAGCGGATCGATGGAACGCTGGGCGTTCCACCGGACGGCGCTGTGGAGGGGACTGTTTCCCTGGGAATCCCTGGCGTTTATTGAGGCTCCGGCAGTCAAGAGGGCGTTAATTGTTTCAGGCGAATCGGCCCGGGCCGCTATAAAGAGCGGTGTTTCTCCGGTAGCATTGGCCGCCTCGATTTTTGATCCCCTCTGTACAAGGAGGGGAATATGGACAGCAAGTTTCCACTGTGCCGCATGGTGAAGGGCGGTATTTCCCAGGCCGTCCCGGGCCTCCAGCGTTTTTTCCGTTAGTATCCATTCCCGGACAGCCCCGGGTGAATGAAAGGCCAGATAGAAGGGATTTTCCCCCCTGGCATTGGGGGCAAAGAGATCCGCCCCCCGGGAAATTAAGAGACTGCCTGCACTTTCATGATTAACCATGACGGCAATGTGGAGCGGAGTGTTTCCCTCTTTGTTCCGGGCATTGACCGCAGCGTTTTTGTTAAGGATCATTTCCACTGTTCCCGTTTCGATCTTATTCTTTACGGCGATGTGGAGCGGGGTATTACCGGTGCTGTCGCTTAGCAGTACTGTTTCTTCGGTTAAAAGGACATTCAGAACCGCCGGATCTTTTTCTGCCAGGGCCGTTTCCAGCGGCGTTTTTCCGTTGTTGTCGGCGGCAAAAATATCAGCGTGTTTTTGCAGGAGGAGGGGAATAAGATCGGTCCGTTTGCTTTCTACTGCCAAAAAAAGTGCGGTCTTTCCTTCTATGTTACGGTTTGTCACCGCCGCCCCTCCGGCAAGCAGGGTTTCGATGATCAGTACCGGCCGTCCCAGGATAATCACCACATGAAGCGGTGTCTCGCCATGTTCGTCCCGGAGGTTGGGGTTTGCCCTGTTTTGCAGCAGCATGATCATTGCCTGTTCATGCTGTTCCGCCGGAGCGGCCAGATGAAGCGGCGCATTACCCTTGGCATCCTGAGCATTTGTATCCGCCCCGTTTTCAATAAGTATTCGCATAACTTCAAGCCTGCCAAAACGGCTTGCTTCATGAAGGGGAGCCGCCCCGGAATTGTTTTTAATGTTAACATCCGCTTTTTTATTAAGGATAAAACTGATATAACCCGTATAACCTTCCCGTGCGGCATAGTGGAGGGCCGTATAACCATCGGCTACCCGGATATTGTAATTGGAACTCCGTGCCGCCGGGGCAAAGTAATTAAAAAAGGGATTAGTCGAATATCCTCCCGCCAGGATAAGTTTTTCCGCCGTTTCCGCATGGGCCGCAGAAGCGGTTTTGGCAAAAGCATAGTCCAGGGCGGTTTTACCCCCATCGTCCTTTTCGTTTACCAGCGCCCCCGCCCCGGCCAGAATATCCGCCGAACCAGCTTTGCCTTCCCGGCCTGCCAGATGAATGAGCGTAAGCCCTCCGCTTCCCCGGCTGTTGAGGGTTTGGGGGTGGATAAGTGATTGCAAGAATGTTCCGCCGGACAAGACTCCCAAAAGAGCAGAAGTATCGGCAGTGGCGCTGTTGACCGGCAGGTGAATATCCGCTCCGCCTGCACAAAGGAGCCGGGCGACCGCCGGATCGGACTTAACTGCGGCAATTCCCAGGGGCGTCCGGCCCTGGTTGTCCAGGGCATCCACCTCGGCCCCCATGGCCAGAAGAAAACGAACCATTTCCGCGTTACCCGTTTCGGCGGCGGCATGGAGAGCCGTCCTGCCCTGGCTGTCCCTTTCCTCCAGGGATGCCTTGCTGGTAAAAAGCGCCTCCGCTTCCTGGGTTTTCCCCTGCTCCAGCAATGAAAAAACCTCCGGCTCGGATGTGGTAGCACAAGCCAGCAAAACAAAGACGGTTAAACCCGGAACGATGAGGGTACGGAAATACTTTTTCATAAATTGATAATCGGCATATTGACAAGTTAGACTTAGTTTTGATAGGCTGGTTTTAGAGCTTGGACCACAGGTTCAGGCGGGCGGCCTTGGTGGAACTGGTAGACACGCCAGCTTGAGGTGCTGGTGCCGAGAGGCATGGAAGTTCAAGTCTTCTAGGCCGCAAAGTTGTATAATTCCTTGCTATATAAGGAATTACGATAATTAGCCTAATCCGTATGGACGGCATAATATACACAAATTTAGCCCGATTGATACAAAACTGATACTTTTTTCGGGCGGGCGGGGGTGTGTCATGCGCCGTCCGTTTACCCTGTTCAAACAAAAAACAAATCCTGCCTTATACTTCTTGGGGCGGCCAGCCTATGCGCTTTTTAGTTCTACCCTGAGCCGCAACCCCAAAACATCAATCAAGTTAAAAACTGTTTTGAAAGAGGGATTGCCGGAAGGTGAAAACGCTTTGTATAGGCCTTTTCGGTTAAGATTCAATTCCCTGGCAATCTGGGCCATACCCTTTGAGCGGGCTATATGCCCAATTGTCCTCAATAGAAAGTCAGGATCGTTTTCTTCAAGGGCTCCTTCAAGAAAGGCGATAACGTCTTCTTTGGTTTCAATAATCTCAGCAGGATCCCATTTTTCAAAAGTTACTTTTTCCATCTTAGTTCTCCTCTTTATCCTGATTGTAGGCTGCGGCAATCTCTTTGGCATTGGCAATATCGGCTTCCTGGGTGGTTTTTTCTCCGCCGCAGAGCAAGATGATAATTTCTTTCCCGGTGTCCTTAAAATAGACCCGGTAGCCGGGACCGTAGTCGATACGCATTTCAGAAATACCACCCAAAAAACGATGATCGCCGGGATTACCCTCGGCGAGCCGGTCTATCCGTTTATAAATTCGTTCCTTAGCTTGGCTATCCCGCAGGTTCTTAATCCATTTTTTAAAAACCGACGATCTGTATACTTCCCCCATGGTTTAAGTGTATACTATGGTACTCATTTTGTCAATTGGTTTGCAGATTATTTCTTTGCTTTCTTAGGTGTACTTTTTAGCGCCGCTTCCACTTCGTGCTCTTTCCTAGGCCTGCCCGGGTAAAATTTACCCCGGCGCTTTTAACTGCGTAAATTCTACCCTCAAAAAAGCAATTTTTTATGTTTAAAACCCGTTTTTCTGTTAAAATAACGATATACGGACTTGGCACGGATATTGCTACATAACACGAGGAGCTCCCACAATGGTAAAAAAATATATGGCCCGGCGGATAATCGTCTGTTTTGCCGTCCTGTTCTCTGGTTTACTCACCGCTTGTTCTTCCAGGAAATCGGGGCAAACGTCCTATGAGTTTACCGAAGTACGCCGGGGAACCCTGGAACGGACTGTTTCGGCCAGCGGTACCATCAACCCGGTTTCCACCGTTAAAGTGCTGCCTCGGATGAGCGGGAAAGTTGAAAAGGTATATGTCGATTACAACGACACGGTACGCAAGGGAGATATTCTTGCTCAGCTGAATACGGATATGCTCAGGCTCCAGCGGGAACAGCAGATGGCGTCGGTTATCAAGGCCAGGGCAAATTATGAATTGCAAAGGATCAATTACCAGACACAGGAGACCCTGGCGGGGAAAAACCTTATTTCCGAATACGAGCTTAAAACCAACAAGACCAGCCTTGATATTTATGCCGCAGACCTTGCCGCCGCCGAAGCAAATCTGCGGGTTATCGAAACAGAGATCAACCAATATGCGTTAATTACCTCGCCCATTGACGGCATTGTACTGGAACGGG
>BNVB01000065.1 GCA_025997795.1 Spirochaetia bacterium
CCGCCAGCGACATCGGCATTGCCATGGGCGGCCTTGGCTCTGACGCTGCCATTGAATCGGCGGATATTGTGCTTATGACCGATGAACCTTCCCGCTTGATCGAAGCCATGGCGGCGGCAAAAAAAACCATGGCCATTGTAAAACAGAACATTGTCTTTGCCCTGGGAGTAAAAGCGGCGCTGCTGGTACTGGGAGCCGCGGGTATCGCTTCGCTGTGGATGGCGGTCTTCGGCGATGTGGGCGTAGCCCTTATCGCCGTGCTTAACGCTATGCGGGCTATGAAAATACCTCAAGTAAAGGCCGCCGCAGAGCTGCCGATACAATAGTAATGCGTTTTTTCATGCTGATTGTTCTGCTCTCTTCTGCCATGGCTCTTTCCGCCTGGCCCCAAAGATCCCGGAACAGTGACAAAAACCCGGCAGAAAAACCCGAGGAAACCAGAGCGGTTTTTCCCGAAGAATCTTTTCCCCGTTTCATCATAGAAGATCTGCCAAAAACGCCCCGGCTTATTCTGGGCAGGGGCGAAACAGAACAAAACCTGCTGGTATCTTTTCTTTTGGGCGAAAATAAAAATGCCGATCCTGCCATGGTGGAAGAACTGGCGGGCTTGTATATACGCGAAGCACAAACCGAGGGGATTAACCACGACATTGCCTTTGCCCAGATGTGTCTGGAAACGGGGTTCCTCCGTTTTGGCGGCCTGGTACAGGCAGAGATGAATAACTTCTGCGGCCTTGGTTCCATTGGCCCCGGTGAACCGGGGGAACAGTTTCCTTCGGTACAAATTGGGGTCCGGGCCCATATTCAGCACCTTAAGGCCTATGCCACCGAAACTCCCCTGGCGGGGGAACTGGTTGATCCCCGGTACCGTTTTGTCCGCCGGGGTTCAGCGCCGGCCCTCCAAGCGCTGGCCGCTTACTGGGCGGCGGATAAACGGTATGCAGAAAAGATCGAAACCATTTTAACCCGGCTCTACCATTTCCAGGAAACCAGCCTCAGCTCTCACCAAACCGGATTGTAACTGTTTTCCGCAGAATCCGTTCCGTTATCTGTTTCACTTTCCCCATCTGTTTCAGCCTGGTCTGCCGGCGCTTCTACTGGCGGTATTCCCACCGGCGGTATTTCCGCCGACTGCGGCAGAACTGCCGGGGTTTCTTTCTTTGGAGCAACGACAATCCAGCCGCGGGAAAAACGCTGGGCTTCCAGAAAAAGCGGCGCCGAAGGATCCTGTTCAACTGCGGGTTTTTTCTCCGAAGTTTTGGAGACTTCGTCCCCGGAAAGAAAATCCAACGGCACGGGAAGGGGATCACTCATGGGAGGACCGTAGCGGGCAAAACTATCGGTAAGGAACCTGCCCAAAGCTGATCCAGCAGAACTGCCAAGGGCTTTTTCCCGTTCCAGGCCGGGGATTTGGCTGCGGGAAATAAGTACCTGAAGGATTGGACCGGAAAGATAGTGTACCCGGCGGGGAAGGTTTTTACCGTCAAGCAGTACCAGTATATCCTTTCCTTCATTGTAGCTTTTGTAAAAAAAACCGTTAAGGGTTATGGCGTCTTCCCCGGCGAGTACCCAGGGGGTGGAAAACTCCACCTGCACAACGGCCCCGTCGCTTTCTCCTTCCTTGTCTGCAAAGGTATAGGCCCAGGCAAAGGCAAAGGCTTCCCGTACTTCATCGGGAAAACGGCCGCCAAATTCCCGTGTTTTTTCGGATGCAGAAAGATCGCTTAACAGGGAATAAAAGCGGTCTTCGCCAAAGCTAAAACGGGTTACTTTAGCGGAATCCGGAGTTTCTGCCCGGCTCGTGATCATCCTTCCGCGGCTAAAACGCTGAACCGCCGTTCCTTCAAAAAAGAAAACCTCGCCCAGCGGAACGCCGTAACCCGCCGCTCCGTTGGCCCTGTTATACCCGGCGCTTTTTCCATACTGATCAAGGATAGGGCCGGAAACGGAATAGACCGGAAAAAACAGCGCCGATTCCCCGCCGTAGGTTCCCAGAGCCAGTACCAGGGCTGGAGTACCCCAGGAATTGTCCTCTTTATCGGCGCTCATCCAGTTTTGGCTCCAGCTTGCCGGAGCGCCTGCAGGCCAGGGGTTAACCCGGTCGCCGCCCAAAACACCCGTTAAGGGAAGCCCCCGGTAAAGGGCTTCCAGGTATGCTTCCCGGAAAGCGTTACGCAGCGTCCCCGCTTCATCGCCGGGATCTTCCTGCCGGGCGCCCACCTCGACAGGAATATCCGGATCCGGCAGAGGCTGGGGAACAAAAACAAGTTCCCCAGCCGCGGCGGGGTCATCCAGTGAATCGTCAAATCCTTCAAAGGTACCGCAGGCGGTAAACAAAAACGGCAGAATTGTCAGCAAAACAAGACGGCGCAATTGCCGGAATTGTATCATTTAAGCCCCCTTAGTTTGGCCAAAATTACCAGACTGTTTGCCGATACCATCATTTTGAACCGTTCAAAATCTTCTTTTGTTTCCGTATCGGACCCGGCAAGGTCCAGATCGTTTCCCCTCCGGCGGTACCAGAGATAATGCCGGGAACGGATACTACAGCGCCGCTGCTGGAACCGGCTTTCCAGCTGCCGTTCCAGAAGTTCCGCCAGGGTTATGTGGTTATCCTCGCCGGAAAGCCAATATATATCATCATCAGCAAAAAAAAGCACTACCCGGCGGAAGCCCTCTCCCAGAGAAGCATCGTTCCGGAACCCGTCCAGAACGATACTTTGTTTGGCCAGAGAAAGATCGTAACCCTGCTCCCGCAAGAAACTCCGGAGTTCGGTTATTTCATCCCGAATCTGCCGGAAAACTTCGCCGCCCTTGTCCGCATTCTGCAAATCCCGTCTCCAAACCCGCAGCTGATCTTCATAGTGGGCAAAAACCGGGGTTCTGCTTAAAAACTGGGAAGTTTCAGAAAGCAGCTGCCAGGTACCGGAAAAACGGTCGCTTAACAAATCCCGCAGGGATTTGGATTTTTTTCTATTCATACACTAGTATATAGTATAACTTCAATTGACTTCTCCTGAAAAGGCATTTATAGTTACTTGGAATGGCCCTCATAACCAGTCAAAAGATCAGTAGTTTTTATGAACGCTTCAAAGCTATAGATGTAACCTTTTCAAAAGAGATCATCCAGGTTACCGGTCTAATAACCCAACAGGTCTACCTTAAATGCGGCGGCGACTTCTGGCCCTGTGTAATCTATTCCAGCTCTTTCCAGGGAGCCAAGGTGGCGGCCAATACCCAGTCGGGGCTGGCCCAGAAGCTTCAAACCGTAAACAACGCGGTGGCCCTCCGTTTTTGCTTTAAAAAAACCGTCAAAGACGCTCCGGTTACCTTTGCTGTTGCTGCCAGGGTTTCTGGTTTTGCTCCCTACGGCAATTCCAATGAGGTGGCCCTCTTTTCGCTCCAGTTTAACCAGCGGCCCCCGGATGCCCTTATCGAAATTATCGGCCGGGTGCTGGACGCCAATGTAGCATCTGCCAAACGGCGGGAAGAGCGGGTTCTTCTGACCACCGACATAATCCGCAAAATGAGTCTTTCCGGCAAGGAAACGGCGGTATTTATTCAGGGGGTTCCCCGCCGCTGTATACTCCGGGACATTTCCTTTTCCGGGGCTAAACTTATCATGATGGGGGTGGCTAAATTCCTTGTAGACCGGGAAGCCGCCCTGCGGATCGACTTTGATGACCCCAGAGAAAGTTTCTTGATAAAAGGATCGTTTCTCCGTTCCGAAGAAGTAGAGGGCCGGAAGGAGCTTGTTGCCCTGGCGGTCCTGTTTACCGATGCCACAATCCCCATGGGATACAAGGTCAGGCTTAACGAATACCTAAGCCGTATTAAAGTTGATAAACCTGCGGCTGCTGCGGAAACCGAAAAACCCGAAAAACCCGCAGCCGATGGAGCCGCTCCTGCCTCAACTGATACACCGCCTGCGGAACCTGCGGCTGCGGAAGCCGAAAAATCCGCAGCCGATGGTACCGCTCCCACCTCAACTGACACACCGCCTGCAGAACCCGCAAAATCCGCAGCGTCCGGCGGCGAAGGCCCAGCCAAAACATGACAGATCCGGCGCTTCCCGCTTCCAACAATTTTGCCGGGGGTAAACTGATCTATATCGTTATACCCCGGGAACTGCACCAAAACTTTGCCCATCACGGGGATTTTACGTTTGATCCCGCTGTTCCCCTGCCGGTAGAATTGCCGCCGGGAACAGACACCTTTGATCCGGCAGAACTGAGCATTGAAATGATCCTTTCGGGATTACTCCAGGATTTGGCGGCACAACCGGAAGAGGAAAAAAGCGGCTATTACCGGCAGCTTGTTAACGGCCTCCGGCCCGATACCGCCGGAGCATTGCTGGATGCGGCAACTGTCAAAGCCAGGGCCGGCGATTATGAAACAGCGCTGGAGATCTTCCGCCTGCTGGATGGCCTTTGTCCGGGAAATCCGGTACTGCTTCTTAACCGTGCCCTGGCACTGGAAGCCCGGGCGGAGGGGCTGGAAAATACCGCCGGAGAAAACGGCCCCATGAAGGCCGAATCTGCCTTTGCGGAAGCGGAGTCCGCCTACGAAAAAGCCCTTGTTCGCGGTATACCGGATACGCTCTTTAACGCCGGTTTTTTTTACCAGAAACGGGGCGATTATACCAGAGCGGCGGAATGCCTGCTCTCTTATCTGGATGCGGTTGAAAACAACGAAACTGCCCCCGGTACGGAAGACAGCGAAACCGGTGTAGAAAACAGTGATACGGAAGACAGCGAAAAAAGAGCCGCCGCCCGGGAACTGCTTGACGAGATACGGAACAACGGCCTGGACGACCCTGCCTTTAAGGAAGGTATCGCCCTTATCCGCCGGGGCGAAGAAGAACAGGGTATCCTTAAAGCCAGGGAATTTCTGGAACGCTGCCCCAACGCTGGCAGGGGCTGGTTTATCCTGGGCTGGGGCCTCCGCCGTCTTTGCCGCTGGCAGGACGGCGCAGCCTGTTTTGAAAAGGCCCTGGAGCTGGGCACCGCCAATGCCGATACCCGCAATGAACTGGCAATCTGCCGTATGGAAAACGGGGAACTGGACGAAGCCCGGGGGGAACTGGAAAAGGCCCTCTACCTTGATCCGGATAATGTTAAAATTATCAGTAATATGGGCATCCTTGCCATGAAAGAAGGAGATGACGATCGGGCCGCCGCCTTCTTCCGTACCGTGCTGGCGCTGGAGCCGGAAGATCCGGTAGCCCAGGCTTTTTTTGGTACTTGACCGCGCTGCGGCTTGCTTGAGAAAATCAAAAAAAAGCGTATACTAATGAAGGAGACTATATATGAAAACCAAAGCTGTTCGTATCCATGGTGTAAACGATCTTCGTCTGGAAGAATTTGAACTTCCCGAAATAAAGGACGATGAAATACTGGCCCGGATTGTGTCGGATTCTATCTGTATGTCCAGCCATAAACTGGCACTCCAGGGGGCGGCCCACAAGCGGATTCGCTATGATCTTTCAAAACAGCCCTGCATTATCGGCCATGAATTTTGCGGCACCCTGGAAAAGGTGGGCCCCAAATGGGCGGGCCAATTTAAACCGGGGGATAAGTTTGCCATCCAGCCGGCGCTGAACTACCCCGACGAAACCGGCGCCGCCACACTTTGGGCGCCCGGTTATTCCTACGAGTATATCGGCGGGGACGCCACCTATATCATCATCCCCAAAGAAGTAATGGAAATGGGCTGCCTTCTTTCCTATGGGGCGGACAACTTCTTTATGGGTTCCCTTTCGGAACCCGTGTCCTGCGTGGTGGGGGCTTTCCACGCCCAGTACCATACCCATGGCGGTTCTTATGTCCACGATATGGGAATTGTTGAAGGAGGATCCATTGCCCTCCTGGCCGGGGTGGGACCCATGGGCCTGGGAGCCATTGATTATGCCATCCACGCCCCCCGAAAAGCGGCCCGGATAATTGTTACCGACATTGACGATACCCGGCTTAACCGGGCAGCGGAACTCCTAAGCGCTGGGGAAGCAAAGAAAAACGGCGTGGAGCTTATCTATGTTAACACTAAAGACATTACCGATCCGGTAGAACATCTTAAAAAGCTTAACGGCGGTAAACTCTTTGACGATGTTTTTGTTTTTGCCCCGGTAAAACCGGTGGTAGAAATGGGAGATAAACTTTTGGGCAGGGATGGGTGTCTTAACTTTTTTGCCGGTCCCACGGATACTGCTTTTTCCGCCGGCTTTAACTTTTATAACGTTCACTACGAAAGCCACCACATTGTGGGAACCAGCGGCGGCAATACCGACGACATGAAAGAATCCCTTGCCATGATGGCTTCGGGGCAGCTTAACCCGGTATTTATGATAACCCATGTGGGGGGCCTTGATGCCGTTCCGTCAACTACCATAGATCTGGACAAGATCCCCGGCGGAAAAAAACTGGTTTACACCCACAAAAAAATCCCCCTTACGGCCATTGCGGATCTTGCCAAAAAAGGCAGCTTAAACGATGGCGGCCTGGGGCCGCTCTATACGGGGCTTGCGGAAATCTGCGGCCGCCATAACGGTCTTTGGAGCAAGGAAGCGGAGGATTACCTTCTGGCCAATGCGCCGGAAATTTGAGCGCTTAAACCGTTTTTTACAGGAAGAACTATGGGAACACGATCGGGCAAAGAACTGGCCCTGGATACCAAGATACTCGAAAAGGTAAAGGCATTCGGGCTTTCCGGTAAAACCGAAGCGCTGGCGGAAATCCTTTTAAAGGATGATGAAATTCAGGCCATGCAGGAATATGCCAATGTGGTTTCCATTGTACGGCTTAAGTACAACGATCACGGGCCGGTCCATATGCGGACGGTGGCTCTTAATTCACTTATTATGATGGACCTGATCCGCCGGGCAAAAGTCAAAACAAGCCTTGAACAGGAAGAAGTCGGCAGCTTTGAGGACAGCCTTTCTGCGGTACTCTGCGGGGCGCTGATCCATGACATGGGCATGGGCATAGGCCGGCAGGATCATGAACTACACGGCGTTTATCTGGCCTATCCTCTTTTAAGCCGTATTCTGGCAGCAGTGTATGAAAAAAACATTCACAAACAGGTAATGATCCGTTCCCTGGCGCTGGAAGCAATTACCGGCCACATGGGAACCAGAACTATTCATTCCCTGGAAGCGGGCATTGTCCAGGTCGCCGACGGCTGCGACATGAAGAAGGGCCGCGCCCGGATTCCCCTGGCCATTGGCGGAAGCCCCCGTGTGGGAGACATTCACCAGTATTCGGCCAATGCCATTGAAGAACTTGCCATAGAAGCGGGCAAAGAAAAACCCATCAGCATACGGGTAAATATGTCCAGCGAAGTGGGACTCTTCCAGGTAGAAGAAGTGCTGCTTAACAAAATTGCCTCGGGAACGGCAAAGAGCCACATTGAACTTTATGCCATACTCAACGGCGGTGAACCAAAAAGGTATTTATAACGATGAAACCAACACACAAAACCAAAGCAGTAATTTTTGATATGGACGGGGTGCTCACCGACTCGGAATGGTTTATTGCCGAAGCGGGCAGACTGATGTTTAAAGAAACCCACGGTACCGATGTTACCCACGAGGATTTTCTCCCCTTTGTAGGTCTGGGAGAAAACCGTTTCCTTGGGGGCGTAGCGGAAAAATATGCCATAACGGACTTTGACATAAAGCGGGATAAAGCGCGAACCTACGAAATTTACGTTGACCTGGTAAAAAACCCCGCGGGATCCGGCGGGACCCCGCGGTCGCTTGAACCACTGCCCGGTTCAGTGGAATTTGTCCACCGCTGCCGGGAACTGGGGTTAAAAACCGCCCTGGCCACTTCTACGGATCACATCAAGATGATGGCAAACCTGGAAGCCGTGGGCCTCTTGAATACGGAAATGCGTTCCGAACAGATTGGCCTGGCGGCGGCCATTGAAGCGGCGGCCCGGAACAAGGCCTTTGATGCCATGGTAAACGGCCTGGATGTGGAACGGCAGAAACCCTTCCCGGATTTATTTCTGGAAGCCGCCGCCCGGCTGGAAGAAGATACTGCCGCCTGCTGGGTAGTGGAAGATTCCCTGGGCGGCATAGAGGCAGCAAAAGCCGCAGGTATGCGCTGTCTGGCCCTCTTAACAACCTTTCCGGAAGATCAGATACGGGCCGCCGGGCCGGATAAAATTGCCAAGGATCTTTCCGCCATTAAACCGGAAGAACTGCTGGACGAGGGTTAAAAAACCCTTCCAGTGCCAAAAAAGGCTTAACTAGCTGATTACGTCTGCCGCCATTGCTATGCCCTCCTCTTCGCGGGTTATCTCTTGTATCAGGGGCTGTTTTTCCGTATCAGGCTATTCGCTATTTTTCAGCGCCGCTTCTATACCCTGGGTGTCATAACCAGCCTTTTTGAGCAGATCCAGTATCCTGGCCTCTCCTTCTACGCGGCCTTTTGCTTCACCTTCTGCCCGGCCTTTTACAAGACCCTTCTCCCAGCCTCTGGCTTCACCTCTGGCCTCTCCCCTTGCTTCGCCTATCTCCTCGGCTTCCTGAGCGTGGGCCCGCATATCCAGTTCGTACTTTTCCACACTCATCTCGTGGAAAAACGCCACTTCATCTGCGGTAAATCCGCTGATTACGTCTGCCGCCATTGCTATGCCCTCCTCTTCGCGGGTTATCTCTTGTATCAGGGACTGTTTTTCCGTATCAGGCTATTCGCTATTTTTCAGCGCCGCTTCTATACCCTGGGTGTCATAACCAGCCTTTTTGAGCAGATTCAGCACCCTGGCCCGTTCTCTTGCTTCGCCTCTAACCTCACCTCTGGCTTCACCTTCCGCAAGGCCCTTCTTCCAGCCTCTGGCCTCACCCTCTGCTCGACCTCTTGCCTCACCTCTTGCCTCTCCCCTAGCTTCGCCAATCTCCTCTGCTTCCTGCGCGTGGGCCCGCATATCCAGTTCGTACTTTTCCACACTCATCTCATGGAAAAAGGCTACTTCTGCCGCGGTAAATCCGCTGATTACGTCTGCCGCCATTGCTATGCCCTCCTCTTCGCGGGTTATTTCTTGTATCAGGGGCTGTCTTTCTGTATCGTTGTAATACTTAAAAAATACGGCCCAGCGTTCTTTTTCGCTCATGGCGGAAACTGCTTTTTCTGCTGTTACCGCCAGTTTCTCTAATTCTAACGTGATTATTGCTGTTAGTCCACCGAAGGGTATTTTGCTTTCCGGGTCGTAGTAGACAAACCGGTGATCAAAAGACTTATCCTCAAACAGTTTGCCCCGTGCCAAAAGGGAAATCTGGTAACTCCGTTTGAGGGTTTTATACGAACCCTTTTCTTCCCGGATTTCCTGATTAGCAAAGAGACGGCTTAAATAGTACTCCATCCGGAAGACTTCCCATTTGTGCGGGTAGAGGGTCATCTCGATATCGGCCCGTTCGCCGGAGTTAAAGAGGCACTGGATGTCATAGCGTATCTGCCGCTGATCCAACCGGGAAACCGGCGGTTCATTGGCGCTTATGCTAAGTTCTTTGACCGGTTCTTCCAGGATAGCCGAGAGCAGTTTTTTCCGGGCTATTTCTGACTGGGTGGTATCCCTGGTAAAAATACTTTTGAATACCGGGTCCCAGCAGGGATCGATGATCGGGTCGGGAGATACAATATGCTTTGCATATTTTGCAGGTTCTGCGTGTTTCGCCATAGTTTTCCTCCATACAAAGGCGGGGTTTACACTATTTATGGCAATACTCTGCATAGTGCTTGTATGCGGAGGGGAATTTTGGGGATTTTTTGGGAAATTCGGAGTTATTCGCCTTGGCGTGTAGGCTCCGTTGGAGAGGGCAATGGGGCAGTGAAAACGCTTGTAGAATTCGCCCAGGCATACCTACATTTGGTGGATCATTTAGAATTTTCGCCGGGTAGGTATGCCTGGGCGAGGAATTCCAAAATATTTTCACTGCCCCATTACCCTCCCCAGTGCAACATACACCCCGCCAAGGCGTATTACTGCATGGCAGGCGGGTTTTTCGCTGGGTGACACAAGGCGGCGGATAAAAAAACATTTTCTGCGTTTTTTTACTATTCTGATACAAGCAAGAGACTTCCCAGACCCCTTATAGATTGTACAGGGGGAATTATGCAGACAAACAGAAAGTACAAGGACAGCGTCTTTACACTGCTTTTTAGCGATACGGACCGCCTCCGGGAACTCTATAATGCTCTTGCGGGTACTCATTATGATGAAACTACAAAAATAACCATCAATACACTGTCGGAAGCGCTGTTCTTTGACCGGATTAACGACGTCTCTTTTACGATAGACGATAAACTGGTCGTGTTAATCGAACATCAAAGCACCATCAATCCCAATATGCCCCTCAGGATTCTTTCCTATATAGCCCGGATTTATGAAAAACTCATCGAAACCAGAAAAATCTACAGCAAAACAAAACTGGGTATACCCCGGCCTGAATTTATCGCCCTCTACAACGGCCTTGAGGAATACCCCGATGAAAGTACCCTGCGGCTGTCGGAACTCTTTGAAAAGGCGGAAAACCATGCTATAGTTGATCTGGAAGTTACCGTTCGGGTATATAATATTAACAAAGGGCGGAACCCCGGGATTGAGTCAAAAAGCCGTTCCCTTAAGGGATATGCCGCTTTTGTCGCCAAAGTACGGGAACAGTTACAACAGGGAGATAAACCGGAAAACGCTATAAAAAGCACCGTAGACTGGTGCCTGAAACAGGGAATACTAGGCGACTTTTTAGAGCAATACCGGGGGGTAGTAAATATGATGTATGCTGAATGGAACCTGGATGATGTTAAAGAAGTCTGGTATGAAGATGGCTTAAAAGAGGGTATGGAGAAAGGCCAAGCCTTGGGCATGGAGAAGGGCCTAGTGCGTGGCCAAGTCCTGGGAATGGAGAAAGGTTCCCGGCAAAGCAGGGAAGAAATAGCCCGCAATTTAAAAAAGCTGGGAGTTTCCCTTGATTACATTGCCCAAAGTACTTCGCTTTTACCGGAGGAAATTGCTCGCTTATAAATGCCTTGGCGTGTAGGCTCCGTTGGAGAGGGCAATGGGGCAGTGAAAAGACTTGTAGAATTCGCCCAGGCATACCTACATTTGGTGGATCATTTAGAATTTTCGCCGGGTAGGTATGCCTGGGCGAGGAATTCCAAAATATTTTCACTGCCCCATTACC
This sequence comes from Spirochaetia bacterium, assembly GCA_025997795.1. Lineage (GTDB taxonomy): Bacteria > Spirochaetota > Spirochaetia > Treponematales > Breznakiellaceae > BNVB01. Next base: position 11,183 of record BNVB01000065.1, read on the forward strand.
CTCCCCAGTGCAACATACACCCCGCCAAGACACATTACTGCATACGGGCAGATTTCCCGCTGCGGGAAGGTGCCGGGTAACCCAAGAACCTGCTGCGCAGGGGAGCTTCAGGGCGGGGAGCCTCATTACCGCAAGGTCGAAAAAGTAAAAGAAGTAAGATTTATCTTCTCATCCCTCTTCGACTTCTTCGACCTGGCGGTTTAAAAGTCAAAGCCCAGTCTGTCCACAAAGCCGGACATTAGCCCGCACTTTGTGGACAGACACTTACTGCGTTACTGCGTTAGAAAGCCCG
>BNVB01000066.1 GCA_025997795.1 Spirochaetia bacterium
GCCGATGCGGTTAAAACTGAGGGTGGGGGAATGTTCCGTCGTTTCGGTATAACGGCCATAGGGTACAAGGCCAAGTTTGATAAGCGCCTGGAATCCGTTGCAAATTCCCAGCATAAGACCGTCTTTGCCGAGCAGCGTGTTCACCGCTTCGGCTGCCGCCGGAGCGCGGAACACATTGGCAATAAATTTCCCTGAACCGTCGGGTTCGTCCCCGGCGCTAAAACCGCCGGAAAGGGCGATGATTTGGGCTTCCGCAACAGCCGCCGCCAGTTCGTCAATGGAAGCGCGGATGTCGGCGGCGCTGCGGTTTCTAAAAACCACCAGCCGGGTTTTTGCCCCCGCTTTACGGAATGCCCGTTCCATGTCCCATTCGCAGTTGGTTCCGGGAAATACCGGAAGCACCACCAGCGGTTTGGCGAATGTTGTTGGTGAATGACGAAGTACAGATGTTTTTTGCGGCACACTGGCTGGCGCAGTCAGCGCAGTGTGCTTCGCCATTGGCTGTGGGTTTCTTGCTTCTGCCTGAGGATTTTCCGTCATTGTCTGCGGATACACCTTGGCCAGCGGCGCTTCGTAAATCTGCCGCAGTTCCGTTAAAGAACACTCCGCAAAACGCGGTGCTTTAGCGCCGGACTTTTTGCCGTCTGATGTTACAATACGGAACACAGGTTTGGCAATGGTCCGCGCTGTTTCCCTCCACATACAAGGTATGTCTTTGAATACCGCCGTTAGATCTTCTTCGCCATTGCTGCTCCAGGGCGATTTTTTTAATGCCGCTCCGTCAAGTTCAATCAGCACTGCGCCGGCATAGTTTTTTTCGTTCACAAGGCCAAGATTCCCGGCGCAGATTTCGACACCGGTCATATTACCGGCAGCCATAAGAAAGAGCGCCGCCGTTGTACCGCCGGATCCAACGGGATAGGCGGCTTTGACCAGACCCTGTTTGGTAAGGGCTGCCAATCCATTCATGATTGCTTTGAAAGTCTCCCATTCGCCGGAAGAATCCGTCGCCGAAGAATCTGCACACAACAAAATGACGGGATTACCCGGTTTGCCACTCAATGTCCCGGAACGGACCGATGCGGCATTGGCGGTTCCGGCGGCAAAAACTACCACCGTTGATGGAACCGTCAACTCTATGCCGTTGGCGGGATCACTGTAGGTGCCGGACATGGAATCTTTGCCGCCGATGGCGGGAACGCCCAGGGCAAGTTGTGCTTCCAGTGCGCCAAGAAGGGCGGCGGCGGGGCGGCCCCAGGATTCAGGATTTTCCATTCGTTCAAAATATTCCTGCATGGACAGCCGGGCTTTCCAGGGGTCGCCGCCAAGACAGGCAAATTTTGCCAGCGCTTCTTTTACCGCAGCCTTGGATCCTTCGTAGGGATTTTTCTGGGTCAGCGTTGGATTAAAACCAAAACTCATAATACTGGCGGTAAGGCTGGTAAGGAATCTGCCGTTACCGGGCGGTACGGGGAGCAGCGCAGCCATACCACATTCGGGGGTGGCCTGTTCTTTTCCACCCCAGGGGAACAGTACCGATGATGCGCCGATGGATCCGTCAAAACGTTCCTGCAGGCCCCGGCGGGACCCGCTGCGGAGGGAACCAAGTTCATCTTTTAGTTTATCAAGTAACAACACAGGGTCCGGTTCAAAAATACCCGGCTGTTCGTTTTCGGCATCCATTCCAAAACCCGCGGCATCCATTCCAGTCCCCGCGGTTTCCGGAAGAACAATCGTTACCCGTGTTGATTTGGCTGGACCGCCGGAATCAAGGAGCGCACGGTCCAGGTCAACAATTGTTTTACCCTGCCAGGTCATCCGTAGGCGCGGTGCGGCGGTAACAGCGGCAATGACTGCAGCATCAAGGTTTTCTGCGGCGGCCAGGCTGATAAGGGTTTCGGCGTGTTCCGGATCGCAGACTACGGCCATACGTTCCTGGGATTCGGAAATGGCAAGTTCTGTTCCGTTAAGGCCGGCGTACTTTTTTGGCACAGCGTCAAGGTTGATGTCGAGGCCGGCGGCTAATTCGCCCACGGCAACGGAGACGCCGCCCGCGCCAAAATCGTTGCAGCGTTTAATAAGGGTGGTAAAGCCGGGATTACGGAACAGCCGCTGGAGTTTGCGCTCTTCCACGGCGTTGCCTTTTTGTACTTCCGCTCCGGCAGTTTCGACCGATTCACCCGAATGGGCTTTGCTGGAACCGGTAGCGCCGCCGATGCCGTCGCGGCCGGTTTTGCCGCCAATAAGAAGCACCAGGTCGCCGGGGGCGGGTTCGGCCCGGTGTACCTGGGCCGCCGGAACAGCGCCAATAACAGCGCCAAGTTCAAGGCGTTTGGCGGTGTAACCGGGATGGTAGAATTCGGCCACCATGCCGGTGGCCAATCCTATCTGGTTGCCGTAGGATGAATAACCCGCAGCCGCTTCCCGGGCAATCTTAATCTGGGGAAGTTTACCCGGTAAGGTTTCCGCCAGGCTTTGCCGGGGATCGCCGCCGCCGGAAACCCGCATGGCTTGGTAAACATAGGCGCGGCCGGAAAGGGGATCGCGTATTGCTCCGCCAAGACAGGTGGCTGCTCCGCCGAAAGGTTCAATTTCCGTTGGATGGTTGTGGGTTTCGTTTTTAAAAAGGAGCAGCCAGGGTTCTTCAATGGTACAGTGTCTCTGACCTTCGGCCAAATCGAAAAGAGCAGTAACCTTGATGGTACAGGCATTGATCTCCGGCGATTCATCCAGGTCTGCAAGCAGACCCCGTTTCTTTAACACCCTGGCGCCGATGGTGGCCATGTCCATAAGCGTACGGGGCCGTTCGCTGGTTTTGCTGCCGTAGACTTCCCGGCGTGCCGCTTCGTACAGCGCCAGGGCATTACGCAGCGCTGGCGCCGGATCGGTCGCCGCATCGGCCGCAAAATTTGCCGCCGAATCGGCGACCGATCCGGCGCTGGTGCCTTTGATATCAATGGATTCCAGAATGGTGGTAAAGGTTGTATGGCGGCAGTGATCGGACCAGTAGGTGTCCAGTACCCGCTGTTCTGTTTCGCCGTTGGATACCCCGGCGGCGGCCGCGCTTAGTTCCTGTTCAGCCTTGTCTTCGTTAACCAGCCGGGAATCGACGGGGTTTACCAAATAGTTTTTAACCACATTAAGGGCCGTTTTGTCCAAGGGTTCTTTTGCTTGCAAAACAAAAAATTTTGCACAGCGAATTACGGGTTTTATACCGGTAACCAGTTCCACGCACTGTTCTGCAGAATCGGCACGCTGATCATACTGGCCGGGCAAATATTCAACACCAAAGACCGAAAGACAGTCATTCCCGTTTGCCGTTTCCGGCAGGGTGTTGTAGTAAACTTGATCGCATTGGGGTTCAGAAAAAACAAGCCGCAGGGCTTTTTCAAATTGATCGCCGCCAAAGTCCGCGCTTATATCGTAACGGTTAAGGATGCGCAGATCCACAAGCTGGGTCAGCCCGTGATACTGGGAACCCCGGTTTCCGCTAAAGCCGGAACCCCGGTTATCCTCTAAAGAGGAAACCAGAAACGCAGTAATATCGGCTTTAAGGCGGCGGGCTTCTATGTCAAACCCCGGCTTCTTTTCTACAAAGATCCGTCGTACATTGGATCCACGGATAACCGGTTCTGCCATGACCCCTCCTGCCTTATTATCTCTGAAAAGCGCCGACATTGACAATAGCAGGCGGAAAAGGTTACGCTAAGATTGGAATCGAAGGATAGTGAGATTTTAATTCCATGGTCCAGTAGCTCAGTGGATAGAGCGGCTGCCTCCTAAGCAGCAGGTCGGCCGTCCGATTCGGCCCTGGATCATCAAGAAGTCCTTATAGGATAAGGACTTACGAGGAATCACAGCAATTGAAAATGACAAATCGCAGGGATTAAAGGTATATACAAACCAGCGGAAGTATTGGAATTATGAAAACGATACAGGACTATCTCAACGATCCCCGGATAACCGGAGACCTGGGGCTTATGCGCGGCCCGGAGGAAATACGAACAATCCACGCCATCCGACTCAAGCAGCAGGACGAAACGGCGGGGATGTCCTTTGAGGAGAAAGAAGCTTTACACCGGAAACGGACTGACGCGATGTTTGATAGCTTGGGGCTGTCCCTTCCGCAGTATGTCAACTTTGCCGGTTACCATGGAATATTTGACCCTGAAACAGGCGTTCTCAAGGAAAACAGGAGGAAAACAAAATGGAACGATCCATTCACCTCGGCAAGGAAGCATGGCTGAAATATTTTCACGGATGGGAGATCGTAGATTGCGCTATCCGCGAAAACCGCGAAACGAAAGTGGTCTATTTTTGCGTGCGCAAATTACCACGGAATGAACAGGCAGATGTGTGGGATACTCAAATTCCCACGCGGTTTTTTGCACTCAATATCGCAGAACGCGATCGATATAGCTTGAGTACAAGTACAGGATTTGATCGTCCTCGTATCGGTGTAACGCTATTGCCAGAGCCGCGCGGCATTCTTGTCTCTCGTGATGATGATGGTAATGCTCTTGTATCGGGTAAAGGTGTATCTGATGCGCAAGAACAGATTGCGCCAAATAAAAACCCCATGACAACCCGCATTAAATGTATCAATGGCTATGCGTATTCGGTTGGCTGGTATCGCACAATCTACAAGCGAATCGATGAGGGCAAATGGGAGCGTTTTGGCGATCTGCCGCATGGCAAACATATTGAGCAGGTGGGTTTTGAAGATATAGACGCATTTTCGGACAACGAAATGTATGCCGTCGGCGGGCATGGCGATGTGTGGATGTATGACGGCAGGGGGTGGGGGGCGATCGACTTTCCGAGCACAGAGCAGCTTTCAGTCGTAGTATGCGCGGGCGACGGCAGCGTTTATGTCGGCGGCGAAGGCTTGTGGCGGGGCAAAAAAGAGGGCGGAAAATTAAGCTGGGAACGGTTCGGAGGCGGCGGCGGCTGGGCAACCCTGTGGAATGACGCGGTGTGGTTTGAAGACAAGCTGTGGCTCTCCTCCGACACCAAGTTTATGGTTTGGGACGGCAAAAGTTTGGAGCGCGTAACGGGCGAAGGAGCCCAAATCTTCGGCGGTCATCTCGACGCGCGAGACGGTTTGCTGCTAGCAGCCAACGATACAAAAGCTATGGTTTATGACGGCAAAGAGTGGCGCACCCTGATTGCATCGTACGAGCTTACGGCAGAGGAGATAAGCGAATACAACGAGAGGGAGAGAGCAGAAGAAGGCGAGCAAAAAAACGAAATAGAATTTGATCGCGGTTTGTATGCGGCGTCGAACGACGAATACGAGGAGGCGATCGAGCATTTTACGCGGGAGATCGAGAGCGGCAGGCGCAATAAAGCAGAGGTCTATTACGAACGCGGACAGTCGCACTACAAACTCGGCGATAGCGCGCGAGCGATCGAGGATTGTACGCGGGCGATCGAGCTAAGCTCAAACTTTGATTTGGCATATATCACTCGCGGCAAATCGTATGCTGCGCTTGGCGATTATAAAAGGGCGAAAGAGGACGCAAAAAAAGCGTGTGAAGAATGGGGCGAATGCGATCTATTGCAAGCGTTGGAAAAAGAGGGCAAGACTAGCGATTAACGGCGATCGGGGGCGATGATGAAAAGATTTGTAAAAGATATGTGGAAAAAATTGCGCACCCTGATTGCACCCTATCCGGGCTCTATATCAAAGCTTTCGGTGGACGAGAGCAGCGAAGAGGAGAGCGCATTTGAACTCGGTATGCATGCGTGTTGTTGCGAGTGATATATGCCAAATCAAAGTTTGAGCTTAGCTCGATCGCCCGCGTACAATCCTCGATCGCTCGCGCGCTATCGCCGAGTTTGTAGTGCGACTGTCCGCGTTCGTAATAGACCTCTGCTTTATTGCGCCTGCCGCTCTCGATCTCCCGCGTAAAATGCTCGATCGCCTCCTCGTATTCGTCGTTCGACGCCGCATACAAACCGCGATCAAATTCTATTTCGTTTTTTTGCTCGCCTTCTTCTGCTCTCTCCCTCTCGTTGTATTCGCTTATCTCCTCTGCCGTAAGCTCGTACGATGCAATCAGGGTGCGCCACTCTTTGCCGTCATAAACCATAGCTTTTGTATCGTTGGCTGCTAGCAGCAAACCGTCTCGCGCGTCGAGATGACCGCCGAAGATTTGGGCTCCTTCGCCCGTTACGCGCTCCAAACTTTTGCCGTCCCAAACCATAAACTTGGTGTCGGAGGAGAGCCACAGCTTGTCTTCAAACCACACCGCGTCATTCCACAGGGTTGCCCAGCCGCCGCCGCCTCCGAACCGTTCCCAGCTTAATTTTCCGCCCTCTTTTTTGCCCCGCCACAAGCCTTCGCCGCCGACATAAACGCTGCCGTCGCCCGCGCATACTACGACTGAAAGCTGCTCTGTGCTCGGAAAGTCGATCGCCCCCCACCCCCTGCCGTCATACATCCACACATCGCCATGCCCGCCGACGGCATACATTTCGTTGTCCGAAAATGCGTCTATATCTTCAAAACCCACCTGCTCAATATGTTTGCCATGCGGCAGATCGCCAAAACGCTCCCATTTGCCCTCATCGATTCGCTTGTAGATTGTGCGATACCAGCCAACCGAATACGCATAGCCATTGATACATTTAATGCGGGTTGTCATGGGGTTTTTATTTGGCGCAATCTGTTCTTGCGCATCAGATACACCTTTACCCGATACAAGAGCATTACCATCATCATCACGAGAGACAAGAATGCCGCGCGGCTCTGGCAATAGCGTTACACCGATACGAGGACGATCAAATCCTGTACTTGTACTCAAGCTATATCGATCGCGTTCTGCGATATTGAGTGCAAAAAACCGCGTGGGAATTTGAGTATCCCACACATCTGCCTGTTCATTCCGTGGTAATTTGCGCACGCAAAAATAGACCACTTTCGTTTCGCGGTTTTCGCGGATAGCGCAATCTACGATCTCCCATCCGTGAAAATATTTCAGCCATGCTTCCTTGCCGAGGTGAATGGATCGTTCCATTTTGTTTTCCTCCTGTTTTCCTTGAGAACGCCTGTTTCAGGGTCAAATATTCCATGGTAACCGGCAAAGTTGACATACTGCGGAAGGGACAGCCCCAAGCTATCAAACATCGCGTCAGTCCGTTTCCGGTGTAAAGCTTCTTTCTCCTCAAAGGACATCCCCGCCGTTTCGTCCTGCTGCTTGAGTCGGATGGCGTGGATTGTTCGTATTTCCTCCGGGCCGCGCATAAGCCCCAGGTCTCCGGTTATCCGGGGATCGTTGAGATAGTCCTGTATCGTTTTCATAATTCCAATACTTCCGCTGGTTTGTATATACCTTTAATCCCTGCGATTTGTCATTTTCAATTGCTGTGATTCCTCGTAAGTCCTTATCCTATAAGGACTTCTTGATGATCCAGGGCCGAATCGGACGGCCGACCTGCTGCTTAGGAGGCAGCCGCTCTATCCACTGAGCTACTGGACCATGGAATTAAAATCTCACTATCCTTCGATTCCAATCTTAGCGTAACCTTTTCCGCCTGCTATTGTCAATGTCGGCGCTTTTCAGAGATAATAAGGCAGGAGGGGTCATGGCAGAACCGGTTATCCGTGGATCCAATGTACGACGGATCTTTGTAGAAAAGAAGCCGGGGTTTGACATAGAAGCCCGCCGCCTTAAAGCCGATATTACTGCGTTTCTGGTTTCCTCTTTAGAGGATAACCGGGGTTCCGGCTTTAGCGGAAACCGGGGTTCCCAGTATCACGGGCTGACCCAGCTTGTGGATCTGCGCATCCTTAACCGTTACGATATAAGCGCGGACTTTGGCGGCGATCAATTTGAAAAAGCCCTGCGGCTTGTTTTTTCTGAACCCCAATGCGATCAAGTTTACTACAACACCCTGCCGGAAACGGCAAACGGGAATGACTGTCTTTCGGTCTTTGGTGTTGAATATTTGCCCGGCCAGTATGATCAGCGTGCCGATTCTGCAGAACAGTGCGTGGAACTGGTTACCGGTATAAAACCCGTAATTCGCTGTGCAAAATTTTTTGTTTTGCAAGCAAAAGAACCCTTGGACAAAACGGCCCTTAATGTGGTTAAAAACTATTTGGTAAACCCCGTCGATTCCCGGCTGGTTAACGAAGACAAGGCTGAACAGGAACTAAGCGCGGCCGCCGCCGGGGTATCCAACGGCGAAACAGAACAGCGGGTACTGGACACCTACTGGTCCGATCACTGCCGCCATACAACCTTTACCACCATTCTGGAATCCATTGATATCAAAGGCACCAGCGCCGGATCGGTCGCCGATTCGGCGGCAAATTTTGCGGCCGATGCGGCGACCGATCCGGCGCCAGCGCTGCGTAATGCCCTGGCGCTGTACGAAGCGGCACGCCGGGAAGTCTACGGCAGCAAAACCAGCGAACGGCCCCGTACGCTTATGGACATGGCCACCATCGGCGCCAGGGTGTTAAAGAAACGGGGTCTGCTTGCAGACCTGGATGAATCGCCGGAGATCAATGCCTGTACCATCAAGGTTACTGCTCTTTTCGATTTGGCCGAAGGTCAGAGACACTGTACCATTGAAGAACCCTGGCTGCTCCTTTTTAAAAACGAAACCCACAACCATCCAACGGAAATTGAACCTTTCGGCGGAGCAGCCACCTGTCTTGGCGGAGCAATACGCGATCCCCTTTCCGGCCGCGCCTATGTTTACCAAGCCATGCGGGTTTCCGGCGGCGGCGATCCCCGGCAAAGCCTGGCGGAAACCTTACCGGGTAAACTTCCCCAGATTAAGATTGCCCGGGAAGCGGCTGCGGGTTATTCATCCTACGGCAACCAGATAGGATTGGCCACCGGCATGGTGGCCGAATTCTACCATCCCGGTTACACCGCCAAACGCCTTGAACTTGGCGCTGTTATTGGCGCTGTTCCGGCGGCCCAGGTACACCGGGCCGAACCCGCCCCCGGCGACCTGGTGCTTCTTATTGGCGGCAAAACCGGCCGCGACGGCATCGGCGGCGCTACCGGTTCCAGCAAAGCCCATTCGGGTGAATCGGTCGAAACTGCCGGAGCGGAAGTACAAAAAGGCAACGCCGTGGAAGAGCGCAAACTCCAGCGGCTGTTCCGTAATCCCGGCTTTACCACCCTTATTAAACGCTGCAACGATTTTGGCGCGGGCGGCGTCTCCGTTGCCGTGGGCGAATTAGCCGCCGGCCTCGACATCAACCTTGACGCTGTGCCAAAAAAGTACGCCGGCCTTAACGGAACAGAACTTGCCATTTCCGAATCCCAGGAACGTATGGCCGTAGTCTGCGATCCGGAACACGCCGAAACCCTTATCAGCCTGGCCGCCGCAGAAAACCTTGATGCTGCAGTCATTGCCGCTGTTACCGCCGCACCGCGCCTACGGATGACCTGGCAGGGTAAAACAATTGTTGACCTGGACCGTGCGCTCCTTGATTCCGGCGGTCCAGCCAAATCAACACGGGTAACGATTGTTCTTCCGGAAACCGCGGGGACTGGAATGGATGCCGCGGGTTTTGGAATGGATGCCGAAAACGAACAGCCGGGTATTTTTGAACCGGACCCTGTGTTGTTACTTGATAAACTAAAAGATGAACTTGGTTCCCTCCGCAGCGGGTCCCGCCGGGGCCTGCAGGAACGTTTTGACGGATCCATCGGCGCATCATCGGTACTGTTCCCCTGGGGTGGAAAAGAACAGGCCACCCCCGAATGTGGTATGGCTGCGCTGCTCCCCGTACCGCCCGGTAACGGCAGATTCCTTACCAGCCTTACCGCCAGTATTATGAGTTTTGGTTTTAATCCAACGCTGACCCAGAAAAATCCCTACGAAGGATCCAAGGCTGCGGTAAAAGAAGCGCTGGCAAAATTTGCCTGTCTTGGCGGCGACCCCTGGAAAGCCCGGCTGTCCATGCAGGAATATTTTGAACGAATGGAAAATCCTGAATCCTGGGGCCGCCCCGCCGCCGCCCTTCTTGGCGCACTGGAAGCACAACTTGCCCTGGGCGTTCCCGCCATCGGCGGCAAAGATTCCATGTCCGGCACCTACAGTGATCCCGCCAACGGCATAGAGTTGACGGTTCCATCAACGGTGGTAGTTTTTGCCGCCGGAACCGCCAATGCCGCATCGGTCCGTTCCGGGACATTGAGTGGCAAACCGGGTAATCCCGTCATTTTGTTGTGTGCAGATTCTTCGGCGACGGATTCTTCCGGCGAATGGGAGACTTTCAAAGCAATCATGAATGGATTGGCAGCCCTTACCAAACAGGGTCTGGTCAAAGCCGCCTATCCCGTTGGATCCGGCGGTACAACGGCGGCGCTCTTTCTTATGGCTGCCGGTAATATGACCGGTGTCGAAATCTGCGCCGGGAATCTTGGCCTTGTGAACGAAAAAAACTATGCCGGCGCAGTGCTGATTGAACTTGACGGAGCGGCATTAAAAAAATCGCCCTGGAGCAGCAATGGCGAAGAAGATCTAACGGCGGTATTCAAAGACATACCTTGTATGTGGAGGGAAACAGCGCGGACCATTGCCAAACCTGTGTTCCGTATTGTAACATCAGACGGCAAAAAGTCCGGCGCTAAAGCACCGCGTTTTGCGGAGTGTTCTTTAACGGAACTGCGGCAGATTTACGAAGCGCCGCTGGCCAAGGTGTATCCGCAGACAATGACGGAAAATCCTCAGGCAGAAGCAAGAAACCCACAGCCAATGGCGAAGCACACTGCGCTGACTGCGCCAGCCAGTGTGCCGCAAAAAACATCTGTACTTCGTCATTCACCAACAACATTCGCCAAACCGCTGGTGGTGCTTCCGGTATTTCCCGGAACCAACTGCGAATGGGACATGGAACGGGCATTCCGTAAAGCGGGGGCAAAAACCCGGCTGGTGGTTTTTAGAAACCGCAGCGCCGCCGACATCCGCGCTTCCATTGACGAACTGGCGGCGGCTGTTGCGGAAGCCCAAATCATCGCCCTTTCCGGCGGTTTTAGCGCCGGGGACGAACCCGACGGTTCAGGGAAATTTATTGCCAATGTGTTCCGCGCTCCGGCGGCAGCCGAAGCGGTGAACACGCTGCTCGGCAAAGACGGTCTTATGCTGGGAATTTGCAACGGATTCCAGGCGCTTATCAAACTTGGCCTTGTACCCTATGGCCGTTATACCGAAACGACGGAACATTCCCCCACCCTCAGTTTTAACCGCATCGGC
>BNVB01000067.1 GCA_025997795.1 Spirochaetia bacterium
TTCCGCTTTAGCGGAACCCGGAGATCTTGGGTTTATGGACAAGTTCAGCGGGAAAAGAATTTTTGTTAAAGGACTATGAGAGAGAGAGAGAGAGAGAGCAATTTTCGTGCCAAGTTACGGGCTTTCTCATAAATTTAATGCTAATTTATGAAAAAAGATATGTCAAGTGTTTTCCCTTGCTTGGAGGGTGAATTCGTACTATTTTGTTAGGAAATGTGTTTACACAGGAAATAAATGCAAATCTCGAGAGAAAGCCAAGGCCTCTTCTCCTTTGCGCGCCTTCGGCGCCCTGGCGGTTAAAAAAATCTTAATCCCTAATTTACTATACGCTAATTTATGAAAAAAGATATGTCAAGTGTTTTTCCTTGCTTGGAGGGCAAATTCGTGCTATTTTGTTAGGAAATGTGTCTGCACGGGGAGCCTCATTCCGCGATAATCCGGCAGTACCGCTTTTTTCCCGCCCGCAGTACCAGTTCCCCATCGGCGTCAAGTTTGTCGGCGCCGATGGCGGTTTGTACACCAGTAAGCGGCCTTAGTCCCGTTTCGCCGCCGGCGGCATTGGCGCCCACAAAGGCCCCGCCCTGTTCCACCAGGCGGCGGCCTTCGCTTTTGGTGGCGGCCAAACCTGCATCGGTAAAAAGTTCCACAATGTTATAACCCGCTTCAAACTTTGCCCGGCTTAACCTGGCGCTTGGCATGGCGTTTTTATCGCCGCCGCCGCCAAAGGCAGCCTTGGCTCCTGCCAGGGCTTTGTCCGCCTCGTCTTTTCCGTGAATCAGGGCCGTTACTTCCCAGGCAAGGCGTTCTTTTGCTTCATTGGGATTTTTCCCCGGAGCAGAGAGGGCCTCACATTCCGGGGCGGGCAGGAAGGTAAACATCAGGAGGAAACGGCGGAGATCCGCATCCTGCACATTACGCCAGTACTGGAAAAATTCGTAGGGGCTTGTGATCGAAGGATCCAGAAAAATCGCACCCTTTTCGGTCTTGCCCATTTTTTTGCCGTCAGAGGTGGTAACCAGGGGAAAGGTCATGCCGAACACTTCCGCCCCTTCGATGCGGCGGATAAGATCCGCCCCGGCGACAATGTTCCCCCACTGGTCGTCCCCGCCTATCTGGAGCGCACAGCGGTGACGGCGGTACAGTTCCAGGAAGTCGTAACTTTGCAAAAGCTGGTAGTTAAATTCCAGGAACGAAAGGCCCGTTTCCATACGGATTTTGTAGGCTTCAAAACTTAACATACGGTTTACCGAAAAGTGGCTCCCAATTTCCCGGAGAAAATCAATGTAGTTCAGATCCGCAAGCCAATCCTTGTTGTTGGCAAAGGTTACCGTTCCGGCAGCAGCACCGGCGGAAGCATCAAGGAAGCGCCCAAGCTGGGCGGCGATGGAAGCGGCATTGGCATCCAGGGTTTCATAAGCGAGGATTTTCCGCATCTCGGTTTTACCCGAAGGATCCCCAATACGGGCAGTACCGCCGCCAATAAGGGCAATACCCTTGTGGCCCGCCGCCTTAAGGTGACGGAAGGCAAAAAAAGGCACCATGTGGCCGATATGAAGGCTTGGCCCGGTAGGATCGCAGCCAACATAAAAGCTTAGCGGCCCCGAATCCATGGCCGCAGAAAGACCGTCAACATTGGTACACTGGGCAAAAAAGCCCCGTTCTTTGAGGTTTGAAAGCGCGTTGTTCATGATGGTAGTATAACCGGAACGAAGGGGCTTGTTAAAGCTCAAGAGAGCCTGAAACAACACCCACCGAATTCCGTTCATGGATGGTACAGGGCAGGTATATCCGTTTTTTCCCGGTCCGGTGGTGTTTCATCTGGCCCAGAATGATTTCCGCACAGCGGCGGCCAATTTCATGCAGCGGCGGCTCCACCGTGGACATTCCCGGAATATACCCCTGGCTGATATCCCGGTTATCAAAACCAAAAAGGGAAATATCCTTCCCAATTTGCAGTCCCCGTTCGGCGGCCAGCCCATAAACCCCGGAAGCCATAAGATCGTTAAAAGAAAAAACCGCCGATACTCCCAGATCAAACAGTGTCCCCGCAAGGCGGTAGCCGGAAGGGCGCTCCCAATCACCGTAAAGTATACACTCGCTCCTGGCCGGAAGGCTGTGTTCCGCCATGGCTCTGGTAAATCCCCGCAGCCGCGCCTGGGTATGGTAACTTGCGGCGGGGCCGCAGATCACGCCGATATTCCGGTGGCCCCTGGCAACAAGCAGTTCCGTCACATCAAAGGCGGCTTTTTCATCATCATACATCACCGAAGGGTAGATACCTTCTTTGGGATAACAGTAGGCGTAGACAAACGGAACCTGTACCCGGCTGGGCAGATAAGCGATTTCCCGGCAGTGGTATCCTACATAGATAAGGCCTTCCACCTGTTTGGCAATCATATTCCGTACCATGGCATCCAAAAGCTCATGATGCCGGGGGGTATCGGTAAAATCGTTATTGTACCGCTTAAAAAGACGCATATTGGCCAAAATGATCTCGTAGCCGTTTTCTTCGCAAGAGGTCTCTATGCCGTCCACAATTTCCGGCGTATTAAACACCGTAAGGTCCTCGGCAATGATTCCGATAGTATTTGATTTTCGCTGTTTAAGGCTCCGGGCAAGCAGGTTGGGCATATAGTGGAGGTTCCGGGCCACATCCATAATTTCCCGGGCCTTAGCCTCGCTGGCGGCACCGGCCTTTCCGTTGAGTACATTGGATACCGTGGCAACGGAAACTCTGGTTAACTGGGCAATTTTTTTGATGGTAACCACAGCATCAAGTGTAGCTTTTTACCGTCCGGCTGGTAAGCCCTCTAAACAAACCGCTTTACTAATCGTTTAGGTAATAAGGAATATGCTGTTTTAACCAGAAAAATGCCATAAAAAGACGGTATTTTTGCATTTTTTGCTTGACAGAAGCGGAAAGACGGGATTATTATGGTCAATAACAGGGTTTATTCCTGTTTTTTTAGGTCATATTACTTAAACGTTTAGGTAACAACGCCGGTAATATGGTAAAAATTTTCATTTGGAGGAAATCAATGAAGAAAAGTGCGTTAAGGGTGATTCTGCTTCTGGTAAGCGGAATGTTTTTCTTTGCCTGCGGCGGAAAACAAAGCGGGAAGGTGCAAATTACCTATTCCTTCTGGGGTACCCCCGATGAAGCGGCGGCGGTACAGCAGGTAGCGGACCGGTTTAACGGCGAGCAGGACAAAATCGAGGTCAAGGTGATGAATATTCCCCACGACACCTACATAGAAAAACTCAACACCATGGCCACCGCCGGACAACTGCCTGACGCGGGCATTATGAGCGAAGCCGGAGTTTTACAGTTCGCCACTTCCGGTTATCTGGCGGATATTTCCGGCATGTACGGTGCGGGAGAAAGCAAACCCCTGGACAGTCTTGCCTTTAAGGGCCCGGATGGTAAAACCGTGGCTTATTCTGCCGCCAATGAAATCCTCTTGCTCTACTATAACAAGGATATGTTTGATAAAGCCGGCGTGGCATATCCGCCCGCTTCCGCAGACAATGCCTGGACCTGGGATGAATTTGTGGCTGCGGCCAAAAAACTTACCTTTGATACAAACGGCAGAACTCCCAACGATGCGGGTTTTGATTCCAACAGTATCAGGCAGTACGGCGCCATGGTAGAAAATCTTACCTGGCAGCTTGAAGTATGGGCCCTGAGCAACGGCGGCGGTTTTTACAATGCCGATGGCAGCCAGGTAACCATTGACCAGGCGGCGGCAGTGGAGGCCATCCAGAAAGTGGCAGACTTGTACCTAAAGGATCATGTGGCGCCCCTGTCCACGGGTCTTACCGACGACGGTATACAGCGTTCCATTATTGCGGGAACCGTGGCAATGGCCACAGGCGGCGCCTGGAATGTGGGTACCTGTCTGGCCCAGGCCCGGGACAGCGAAGGCCTTAACTATGGCGTGGCGGTACTCCCCTACATGAAGCAAAAAGTTACCATTTGTACCGGCGGCCCGAATGTGGTATTTGCCCAGTCCAAACATCCCCAGGAAGCAATGGAATGGCTTAAATGGTATTCCAAAGAAGAAAACAACTGGGGTCTTATTGAATCGGGCATCTGGATGCCGATTCTGGAAAAATGGTACACCGATAATGCTTCTACCAGAAAGTGGGTAGAAAACCCCAACTTCCCGCCCTATGATGACTATAAGGCGGCAGTAGTAGACTATGCTATGAAGAATTCAAAATCCACTTCCTGGTACTATGTAAACAACACCGTGGATTTTAACAATCTTCTTAGTTCCGCCCTGGGTGAAGTCTGGACCGGCAACAAGACCGTCCGGGATGTTATAAGCGCAAACCTTAATGCGTTAAAAGACGCATGGAAGGGTAACTAAAAAATAAGCCGTACAACGGCAGGGGACTGAAAATGGCGGAAAAGACAAAACGGATAAAAACGACAGGCAATGAAACCCGGACGGCGTATCTTTTTTTGATACCGGCGCTTATCGGCCTTTCGGTGCTTACCTATGGGCCGCTTCTGGCAGTGTTTGTCTTAAGCTTTTTCAACTGGCGGGGGGCCATGACGCCTTCGTTTACCGGAATTGGCAACTATATCCGCCTTTTCAGTACCGACCCCTATTTTCTCGATTCATTACGGGTAACGGTTTATTTCTCTGTAATAGCCGTTATCGGCAGTATGGTTTATTCTCTGGCGGTGGCAATGCTGTTAAACCGCAAGATCCCCGCCAGAGGTTTTTTCCGGTCTGTTTTTTATCTTCCCTATATTCTGCCGGCGGTGGCGGTGTATATCGGATGGTCCTGGCTCTACGAAAGTAACTTTGGCCTTTTTAATTATGTATTAAACCGGCTGGGCATACACAAGGTTAATTTTATTGCCGATCCAAATCTGGTTGTCCCGTCGCTGGCGCTTATCGCGGTGTGGCTCTCCGGAAACCTGATCGTTATTTTTCTTGCGGGACTGCAAAATGTACCCAGGACCTATTATGAAGCGGCGGAAATAGACGGGGCAGGTGTTTGGCAGCGTTTTTGTCATGTAACAATTCCAAGCATGACGCCGATAATTTTTTACAATTTATTGATGTCCCTGGTAACCAATCTCCAGGTGGTAACCCCCGCCCTGGCATTAACCGGCGGCGGCCCCGGCAATTCATCCATGTTCACCACCTACCTGATGTACCGGTATGCCTTTAAATCAAGCCAGCTCGGTTATGCCAGCGCCATATCGTTTGTGTTTTTTATCATTGTCGCCGTATTTACCGGCTTACTGTTCGCCACATCCAAAGACTGGGTTTTTTATGAAGGGGGCAAAGAATGAACGTTCGCAAATCAATAACAGATACCCTTTCCTTTGCTGTTTTAATTGTTATTACCCTCATTGTTATTTTTCCTATTTGGTGGATTTTTCGTTCCAGCCTGATGAATAACGCCGAGTTATACGCCTGGCCTCCAAAACTTTTTCCCAGGGATTGGCTTTTTTCAAATTATACCGAAGCCCTTAAAAGTTTTCCCTTCTGGCGTTACCTTGCCAATACGATGATTATTATTGTTCCTTCCGTACTGGGAGGAACCTTTACCGCCACACTCTGCGGTTATGCGTTTGCGCGGCTTAGGTTTCCCGGAAAAAAGCTGCTCTTTTCACTTTGTGTGGGATCCATGCTGCTGCCTACCATGGTAACCCTTATTCCCCTCTATGTTATGTGGACCCGGGGACTGCATCTGGTAGATTCGTACCTGCCGCTTATTCTGCCCTTTTTCTGCGGCGGCGGCGCTTTTAACATTTTTCTTATCCGGCAGTTTATCAATACCATTCCCCGGGAACTTGACGAAGCGGCCCGCATTGACGGAGCGGGGCACTGGACAATATTAACAAGAATTATTGTACCGGCCATTAAACCTGCCATGGTAGTGGTGGCCCTGTTGTTGTTTATCCAGTTATGGAACGATCTGTTACAACAAACGGTTTATATCAATTCCACCGAAAAATTTACCATTGCCATAGGATTAACCCAGTTCAAGGGATCGCTGTATTCTGATTGGGCAAAAATAATGTGCGCCACCTGTATGGCCTTTGTGCCGGGAATTATCTTTTATCTTATCGGCCAAAAACAATTTGTTGAAGGCATCGTTTTAACGGGAATGAAAAACTAAGGGACACGTTCCCCCAGGACATTTTATGAAAGCAAACTTGACCCTGCACAGGGAATTCTCCATTGGAGAAACGGACAAACGGATTTTTGGCTCCTTTATTGAGCATCTGGGCCGGGCGGTTTATACAGGCATCTACGAGCCGGAACACCCGGAAGCGGACAGCAGCGGTTTTAGGAACGATGTGGCTCATCTGGTAAAAGAACTGGGTGTTTCCCTGGTTCGTTATCCCGGGGGAAACTTTGTTTCCGGGTACAACTGGGAAGACGGCGTGGGGCCCCTTGAAAAACGGCCCATGCGGCTGGACCTTGCCTGGAATACCAAAGAATCCAACCGTATAGGTACCAACGAATTTGCCCAATGGGCAAAAAAGATAAATGCCGGTGTGATGATGGCGGTAAACCTGGGAACCCGCGGCCCGGAAGCGGCGGGAAATTTGGTGGAATACTGTAACTTTGAAGGCGGAACCTACTGGAGCGATCTGCGCCGGAGCCATGGCGTTTCCCGGCCCCATGGCTTCAAACTCTGGTGCCTGGGAAACGAGATGGACGGCCCCTGGCAGATAAACTGCCGCAGCGCCGATGAATACGGCAAAATCGCAGCAGAAACCGCAAAACTTATGAAGCGGATTGATCCTTCCATAGAACTCGCGGCCTGCGGCAGTTCCTACCCCGCAATGCCAAGTTTTGGCAGCTGGGAAGAAACAGTGCTTGATCATGTTTATGATTATGCAGACTATATTTCGCTCCACATGTATTTTGCCAACAAAGAAAACGATACCCCCAACTTCCTTGGCCGCAGCCTGGAGATGGACAGCTTTATAAAAACTACTGCGGGAATCTGCGACCTGGTAAAGGCAAAAAAGAAAAGCAAAAAAACCGTGCAGCTTTCATTTGATGAATGGAACGTGTGGTACCACAGTAACGATGCGGACACAAAAATTGAAAAATGGACCGAAGCGCCGCCCCTTTTGGAAGATATCTACAACATGGAAGATGCGCTGGCAGCGGGCTGTATGATCATTACCCTCTTAAAAAATGCCGACAGGGTAAAAATTGCCTGCCTTGCCCAACTGGTAAATGTTATTGCTCCCATCATGACTCAAAAAGGCGGCCCTTCCTGGCGGCAGACAATCTTTTATCCGTTTATGGAGGCCTCCCGCTGGGGACGCGGAACGGTACTTCGCTGTCCGGTAAAGGTGGATTGTTACGATTCAACAGAATACAGTGATGTGCCGTATCTTGAAACTGTTGCTGTTTATAATAAAGAAAAAGGCGAAATAACCATTTTTGCTGTAAACCGGAATTTGGAAGAAGTTTTGGAACTTGAAGCCGAAATAGCCGGCTTTGGGGATCCGGTCCTTTTGGAACACCGCACCCTTTATCACCGGGATCTTAAGGCCTGTAACTCCGCCCGGGAAGAAACGGTAAAACCCGCCGTACAACAGGGCGGTAAACTTGAGGGTAAGAGCGGGGCAAAACAACTGGAACTTGTTCTTCCTCCCGCTTCCTGGAATGTGATACGCCTTGGAGGTCAGAACCAATAATGAAACAGTCTTTACCCCTTTCTACAGTACATATAAACGATTCCTTCTGGAACCGGTATACCGCCCTTATCCCCAATAAGGTTATCCCCTATCAATGGGAAATTCTTAACGACCGTATTCCCGATGCCCCTCCCAGCTGCTGCCTTAAAAATTTCCGCATTGCCGCGGGTGAAGAAACGGGTGAACGGAAGGGAACGGTTTTTCAGGATTCCGATGCCGCCAAGTGGCTGGAAGCGGTTGCCTACAGCCTGGCCGGCAAACCCGATCCTCAACTGGAAAAAACCGCCGATGACGTGATCGATCTTATCGGCAGGGCCCAGGAAGCGGATGGTTATTTAAACACCTATTTTTCGCTTAAGTACCCCGGAGAAAAATGGAAAAACCTTACCGAAGGCCACGAACTGTACTGTGCCGGACATTTTATTGAAGCGGCGGCGGCTTATTATGAAACCACGGGGAAAAAAGCTTTTCTTGCTATTGTATGCCGCCTGGCGGATCTTATCTGTAAAACCTTCGGTCCCGCCAAGGATCAAATCCACGGTTATCCGGGACATCCGGAAATAGAGCTGGCCTTGGTAAAGCTGTACCGGATAAGCGGGAACCGTTCTTATCTTGATACAGCCAAATACTTTGTGGAAGAGCGGGGTCAGGAACCAAATTATTTTATTGAAGAAATGAAACGTCCTGGTTTTAGGCGGATCTTTCCGGAATTTTCCGCTTACGATCCGGCCTATTCCCAGTCCCACCTTCCGGTACGGCAGCAGGATACCGCCGAAGGACACGCAGTCCGGGCGGTATATCTTTACTGCGCCATGGCAGACCTGGCGGAAATTTATTCGGACAAGGAACTCCTGGAACGCTGTGTTATCCTTTGGAACAATATTGTCCAAAAGCGGATGTTCGTTACCGGAAGCATTGGCTCATCAGGGTTTTGGGAACGTTTTACCGTAGATTACGATCTTCCCAACGATTCAAACTATTCCGAAACCTGCGCATCCATAGGGCTTGCCCTTTTTGGTCTTAGAATGGCCAGGATCACCGGCGACGGCTCCTACATTGATACGGTGGAACGGGCGCTCTACAACACCATCCGTGCCGGAATCTCCCTGGAAGGGGACCGGTATTTTTATGTTAATCCCCTGGAAGTCTGGCCGGAAAACTGCATAAAACACAGTTCCCGTTCCCATGTAAAACCGGTCAGGCAGAAATGGTTTGACTGCGCCTGCTGTCCAACCAACGAAGCCCGGACTTTGACAAGCCTGGGACAGTACATCTATTTTAAAAATGACAACGGCCTTTTTATCAACCTGTTTATACAAAACGAAACTTCTTTTGATCTAAACGGAAACAGCGTAAACCTTTCCCTTACCACCGATTATCCCCGCACCGGAAAGATCCGTATTGCCATTAAAGCCCGGGAAATTTCGTTTTCTCTTCATATACGAATTCCCGGTTTTGCGGATGATTTTTCGGCGGCCCTTAACGGTAAGCATATAAACGTGGAAAAACAAAAGGGGTATATTACTATAGACCACATCTGGGACGATGACGAAGTTATGGTACAGTTTTCCCTTAAGCCCCGGCTTATTTATGCCAACCCCCTGGTACGCCAAAACTGCGGCAAAATCGCTCTGGCCCGGGGGCCGGAAATTTACTGCCTGGAAGAAACCGACAACGGCGGGAACCTCTCGGCCCTGTCCCTGGACCCCCAGTCTCCCCTGGAAGAAGATTGGCGGCCGGATCTTTTTGGGGGTACCATGGTAATCAAGACCAGAGGGAAAAAACTTGCCCAAAGCAAAAACCCCGAATCCTTTTTTGAAAAAAATCCCCCCAAACCGGAAACAGCCGAACTAAGCGCCGTACCCTACGGCCTTTGGGGCAACCGCGGCGCCGGAGAAATGCTTGTGTGGATTCGGGGAATGTAACACAAGAGGACTGCTTCCTGTCCGGCGATACTATCGCAGGAAGCGTTATTTCCCGCTCCGCTTAAAGGCCAAACCTTCGCCCTTGCCTTCCGGTTTATCGGCGCTTACCGTATCCCCTTCTTTTATTTTTCCGGCAATGATAGCCTTTGCCAGGGGATTTTCCATTTCTCCCTGAATGGTCCGCTTAAGGGGCCGCGCTCCAAAGAGGGGGTCGTAACCCCGTTCGGCCAGGTAGGCTTTGGCGGCGGGAGTAAGCTTTAGCGTAATCTTCCGTTCGGCAAGACGTTGGGCCAGCCGGCTTAACTGAATCTCTACAATTTTGCCAATTTCTCCCTTACCCAGGCGGTTAAAAATTACCGTCTCGTCAATGCGGTTAAGGAATTCCGGCCGGAAGCTCTGTTTTAAAAGTTCCATCAAAGCGGCCTTTATTTCGTCCTGCTTTTTTGCCCCCAGAATTAAATCGGAACCCAGGTTGCTTGTCATAACGATGATCACATTTTTAAAGTCCACCACCCTGCCCTGTCCGTCGGTTAAGCGGCCGTCGTCAAGGATTTGCAGGAACACGTTAAACACTTCCGGATGGGCCTTTTCGATTTCATCGAAAAGGATCACGCTGTAGGGGCGGCGGCGTACCGCTTCGGTAAGCTGCCCGCCCTGTTCATAACCAACATACCCCGGCGGCGCCCCAATAAGGCGGCTTACCGAGTGTTTTTCCCCGTACTCGCTCATGTCTATCCGGGTAAGGGCCTTTTCGTCGTTAAACAAAAAGTCCGCCAGGGTTTTTGCCAGTTCGGTTTTTCCCACACCGGTGGGACCCAGAAAAAGAAAACTGCCCAGCGGTTTGGCGGCATCGGAGAGCCCTGCCTTGTTCCGCCTAATGGCATCCGCCACGGCGGACACGGCGGCATTTTGGCCAACCACCCGTTGTTCCAGGACCTGTTCCAAATCAAGGTACTTTTGCAGTTCCCCTTTCAGCATCTTTGATACGGGAATCCCCGTCCAGGTACTTACCACTTGGGCAATGTCTTCCTCGCTTACCTCTTCCCTTAAAAGCGCTGCGCCCGCGCCGTTACCGGCGGCGTTACCGGCACCGGCTGCGTTACGTTTTTTTTCCATTTGGTCCGAGAGGGCCTTGAGTTTTTTCTGCGCTTCGGGAATTCTTCCGTGTTTTACCTCGGCGGCTTTGGAAAGATTTCCTTCCCGTTCCCAGCGGGTTTCTTCTATTTTAAGTTCTTCTATCTGCTGTTTTATTTCCCGGATCTTCTGGATGTCTTTTTTCTCTCCTTCCCAGCGGGCGGTCATGGCGTCCCGCTCGGCAGTTAAGTCGGCAATTTCTTTTTCCAGTTTACCCAGCCGGTCTTTGGAAGAGGTATCTTCCTCCCGGGACAGGGCCTGCCTTTCTATAGAAAGCTGCAGCAGTTTTCGTTCCAGTTTGTCCAGTTCGGTGGGACGGGAATCAAGTTCCATCTTTAAACGGCTGGCCGCCTCATCCACCAGGTCAATAGCTTTGTCGGGCAGAAAACGGCTGGTGATATACCGGTCCGAGAGCGTTGCCGCCGCTACCAGG